>JAWLCP010000033.1:0-28330 GCA_041687115.1 Anaerolineae bacterium | reverse complement strand
GAACTGCTCGTAGGCAATGGTGGACATGTCCTCCAGCATCCCGGCGGCGTGGTGAATGAAGTTCGTGCCGGCCAGCGCCACCTGGATGGCCGACTGAGCCTTCTCGATACCGGCCTGGATGTCCGGGAGCTTCGAATCGGTCATGCCGGCGCTGTTGTAGATGGGCACCTGATAGAAGTGAGCCAGTTGCGTGATGGCTGCGTTGCTGATCCCCAGCTCCACCGAACCGCCCAGGTACTTGCCGCTGCGCATGTCGGCGGTGGCGGGAATCGGCCCCATGATCACCGGCGTGCCAGGGCTGACCAGTTGGGTCAACGTCAGGCCGGACAGCTGCTCGGCGTTCAACTGAACCAGCGTGCCAGCCAGCGTGACCGGTGAGGTCGAGCCGGCCATGGGCGCTGCGGAGAGGACGACGGGAATGGCCTGTCGACAGGTTTCGATGAGCAGGGTGGTCACATCGGTAGCGAAGGTAAGCGGGCTGACCATCCAGCTGGTGATGAAGGAGACGAGGGGCCGGGCTCGCAGCGCCTCGGGGCTGCCGGCAATCCGTTCGCACATGGTTACGACATCCCGGATGCCACGCAGTGTGTAGACCCCCGCCTGCACGTGCTTGGTGGTGTTTGCCAGTGAGGCGTAGTACTTGCTGATCTCCACCCGATCCTCGGGAAGGTCCGTGGGGTAGATGGGAATGAGGAAGAAGTGAATGTTGTCCAGTGCGTCTACGATGCGGGCCATGTCGGCCACGTCGTCCAGCACGGCCTTGCGCACCTCACCGGTGTCGAGATCGAGTACCTGGAGCGCTGCACCGCCGGTGCCGATGTGGACGCGGGCGTCCTCCAGAATGAGGTCGTGTTTGGGGTCGCGACCAGCGAGCACCACGGTGGAGGGAGCTCTGTCAATAGCGTCCTCGATCAGCGAGCGGGAAAGACGGACCCGGTTTCCCTCGACGCTTGCTCCGGCCTCCTTGAACAGCTCCAGGGCCTCGGACTCCTTCACCTGCACGCCGGTTCGGGCCAGCACCTCCAAGGAGGCTTCGTGTATCTGCTCTACTTCGCCATCGGTCAGCGGCCTATACTGACCGCCCACCAACCCCTTGTTGGGAGCTTCCAGCTTCCTTGTCATGACTACCGTCCCAGTCCCTGCGGTAGAACGAAAAGGCTGGGGGGTCTCCCTCGACGAATCGGGAAACGCTCCCCAGCCAGATCGTTCACGGCTCTTCCTCCAGATGAGTCGGATTCGAAAGCGGGCCCATCGCCCGGGAAAACGGAGGGTGCTCCCGCCTCCGAACCCATCAGGCTGCACTACTTGATGAGATCACTTCTTGTGCTCGCGGTAGTACTTAATGTAGTTCATCGCGTACTGATCACGGCCCAACAGCAAGTCCGCAGCCAGGATGGACTGCTTGACCTCCGCTGCATTGACGATGGGGGCGTTGACGCCGGCTCGAATCACCATCCCCAGGGCCACCCGGTCGATAACCTCCCGATCCGGCAGGCCATAGGAGATATTGCTATGACCGAGGGTCTGATTGACCCCCAGCTCCTCCCTCACCAGGTCGATGGCGCCGATGGTGATGAGGGCGGCGTCGGGTTCCGCGCTAACGGTCAAGGCCAGACAATCGATCAGGACGTCCTCGGGGGGAATGCCCAAGGATCCAGCGCGCTCAACGATCGTCTCGGCAATGGCGAGCCTTCTGTGAGGATCCTTCGGTATCCCTTCGTCATCCATCGTCAGACCGATGACTGCTGCCCCATACTCGGCCACAAGCGGCAGGACTCGCTCGAGATTCTTCTCCTCGCCGTTGACCGAGTTAACCAATGGCTTGCCCTGGTACACCTGCAGGGCCGTTTCCAGGGCATCGTTGTCGGCCGTGTCGATACAGAGGGGAACGCCCACAGTGTCCTGGATCATCTGGACGGCCTGGGGCAGCACCTCCACCTCATTCACGCTGGCGGCGCCAACGTTCACGTCCAGCACGTGAGCCCCGTCTTCGAGCTGTTTCGTCGCCTCGTCTCTGAGAACCTCAAGATTCCCCTCGGTCAGCTGCTGCGTCAGCCAGCTGCGACCAGTAGGGTTGATCTTCTCGCCGATAATCACCGTCGGGAGATCAGGGCCAATCCGGACTGTTACCTCCGTGCCTGTCAGAACAGTTTCCATTTGCACGTCTCCTTTCATTGTGTACGTTGGAGTTGGATGGTTGACGTTACCATGCCGACCTTGCTGATTCGAATCCTGTCAGGCAACAAGAACCTGATGCAAAGGCTAAGAGGGCGTGGAGATCCTCTCTACTTCCTCCACGGAAAGCTCAAGGCGCCGATCCTCAACCTTGACGACCACGGCCTGCCTCAGTGGCACCACATCGATCACCCGTCCCTCGCCGTAGGGCGTGTTCACGCGCCCCTTGCGAGGAGGCAACCTTCTGAGGGCCTCCACATAGTGCTCGTACTCGTAGGACAGGCAACAGCGCAGCCGATCGCACATGCCGGTAATCGCTGAGGGATGAAGTGAGACTCCTTGCTTCTTGGCCATCCTAATGGAGATGGACGTGAACTCGGGAAGAAAATGGGAACAGCATCGCGGCCCTCCACAGGCACCGCAGCCTCCCATCAGCTTGGCTTGATCGCGCGGGCCGATCTTCAGCAACTCAACCTGAGTATCCAGCTGCCGCTGAAGCTGTCTCTCCAACTCGCCAAGGTTGAGCTGGCGCTCTTCACTCCCGTAGAGCAGCGTCAACCGCTGGCCGTCCAGCGTGTACTCGGCCAGCACCACCTTGATCGGCAGGCCCAGCCTTTCGGCGCTCTCGCGAGCAAGCTCCAGCGCTTTCTCCTCTTCCTTCTGCCACCACTGGCGCAATGCCAGTTCACGACCAGTCGCCCGCTGCTTGATCGGCTTCAGCCCTCTGACGTCTTCGCCCTTACGGGTCGGGCGCACGTTGACCACTTGACCGAGCTGCGTACCGCGCACGGTCTCCACAAGCGCAAAATCCCCCGGGCGAAGATCCTCGACCTTGCTTGCGTCGAAGTGATAGATCTTGCCGGACGGTTGAAAGCGGACGCCCGCGACCAGTTGATGGCTGAATTCGGATAGCATTGATTTGCTTCGCGACACGACGATGCGGCCTCGCCCCGTCTAACCCCGGCTGTCGCCGGGGTCCACGGCGCAGACCCTCAGCACCCGCGCCCCATCGAGTATTCTACAATGCTTCCAAGGAATGGGCAAACCAACCTGCTTTGCATTCCTGATGGTGCTCCCTCCCAATTACGATGATGCTTATTTGACAAATTGTGGGATGCGTGCTAGAATCCAAACCATTCGCCACATCGCGGACGAGCCGGTGGGTCCGATCGTGTGTGGGCTATCGTCTTCGCCCGAAAGGGAGCAGGGTCATGCAAGCTACCCGAGAACGGATTCTCAAGATCCTCAAAGAACGCGGTGAGGCGACGGTGAAGGAGCTGAGTGAGACACTGGGCCTGACAACCGTTACCATTCGCCATCACCTCGATACGTTGCGCAGGGAGGACCTGGTGGCGGCACCCAGCGTGCGCCATCGCAAAGCCCCTGGGCGCCCTCAGCACGTCTATGCCTTGACGAATGAGGCCAGTGATTTCTTCCCCAAGCGGTATGAGCGACTGATCGACCTGATGTTTGAGGAGCTATACGCACGCCTTTCACGCGACGAGGTCGAGAGCATGATGGAGAACATCGGGAAGCGCATCGCCGATGGCGTAACCATCCCTCGGGGTGCCGACCTTGAGGAACGCGTCGTCGTGACGGTCAACTTCATGGACACCCGCGGCTACATGGCCCATTGGGAAGAGACAGAGGATGGCGACTACCTGATCCACGTCGCCAACTGCCCATATGAGGGCGTGTCTCGACGGCACGGCGAAGTGTGCAAGATCGACCAGACCCTGCTGCGAGAGCTGCTGGGCGCCTCTTCTGAAGAGATCAGACGAGTCCCGGCCCCTCCACGTCGCTGCGCCTACCTCGTCAAACCCGCTCAAGCTCAATCCCTGAGGATGATATGTCACTGAAGACGACGCTCATCTATCCCGGTGTCGCCGGACAAGGATTTCGGTCGCTCAAGAAAGGGATGGAAGCCGGCTGGATCTCCCACGGCCTCGCACGCCTGAGCGCAGCGTCGAAAGCTGAAGGGTTCGACATCGACCTGATCGATCTTCGGGCCCTCTCGGGCTGGAACCATTTCCGAGAGGTCCTGGAGGAGCGAGATCCGGATGTGGTGGCGGCAACGATGATGAGCGTCGACTACAACCCCGCCAGCCAGGCCATCAGCCTCGCCAAACAGGTCAAACCGGACGTGATCACGGTCATCGGGGGCCCTCACGTCACCATCGCTCTGGAGGATGCCCTTCAGATCCCCGACGTGGACTACTTAGTGATCCGCGAAGGAGAGGTAACGTTCCCTCACCTGCTGAAGTTGATCGAGGGCGGCGACCCGCCCCCCCATCGGGTGCTCCGTGGTGACCCGCCCGATCTGGATGCGATCCCGTTTGCCGACCGCGATCTCTTCCTCGAGGAGTGGAGGAAGTGGGGCTATGACCTCGACTCGCCCGAGGTCCCCTTCGTGCCCGAGCTCCCCGCGCCTTTCGCCACCGTTATCGCCGGGCGAGGCTGCCTGTACAACTGTGCGTTCTGCAAGCCAGGCGAGGACTACCTGTTCGGCAAGCGCACCCGCCGCCGGAGCGTGGACAACGTCATCGCCGAGCTCGGGGAGCTGGTGGAGAGGTATAACCTCGCCTCGTTCATGTTCCACGACGACTGTCTGACGGAGGATCGAGAATGGGTGACCGAGTTCACTGAGAAGTACGTCGCCCAGGGGTTCGACATGCCGTTCTTCTGCCAGAGCCGCGCCGATATCATCGTCAATCACGAAGACATGGCGGCTCGGATGGCTGAGGCTGGGCTTCGGGGCTACTTCATCGGCTTCGAAAGCGGCAACGACCGCGTGCTGACGTTCATTCGCAAAGGCACGACGGCGGAGCAGAACCGGGAAGCGGCGCGCATCTGCCGCAAGTACGATATCAGCATCTGGGCCAACTATATGCTGGGGCTGCCGACCGAGACGAAGGAAGAGGTGATGGATACCGTCCGGTTGATGAAGGAGATCGACCCCGACTATTACAGCCCGGCGTTCTTCACCCCCCATCCGGGAACAGACCTGTATAACTACACGGTCCAGCACGACCTGAGCCGCATCACCGACTACGATTCCTACCGTCGCAACCCCACCGAACCGAAGATCAAGGGGCAGGACTATGAGTTCCTCAAGTGGGCAATGGCGGCGAGCCAACGGCGTAAGCCGATCAACGCATTCAGGCGGTGGATAGATCACCAGTGGGAACGAGCCCAGCGGGTCACCCCGGAGAAGGTGATGCGGAAACTAGGTCTTGACGGAGACGGACGGAACCAGCCCCCGGCTGGCAGCCAATGACGGTCCCGGGTGACCGCGACGAGTGGCGGACAAGCCGCTCGAAGCGTCTCATCTGGGAGGGAAGGACCCTTATGCGAGATAGGAACGGACGCACCCCGTTGAGCTTCATCCCTGGTGAGTTCTATGCACGAGTTATCCGTCACTGAGAGCCTGCTGGAGATCGCGCTCCGCCACGCGGAGCAGGCCGGCGCAGAGCGCATCGTCCGACTCAACATCGTGATCGGGGAGCTATCCTCAATCGTGGACGAGTCGGTCCAGTTCTATTGGGACATCGTCAGCAAGGACACCATCGCGGAGGGCGCGGAACTACGCTTCGAGCGCGTCAATGGAACCCTGCGCTGTCTCGCCTGCGGGCACACGTTTCCCTTGAGCCACAGAGACTTCATCTGCCCAGAGTGTGGGGAGGGCCGAGTGACTGCCGTGGGAGGGGATGACTTCCGCCTGGACAGCATTGAGATCGAGTGAGGACGGACAGCAGGCAGCGCGGTCCGTGTCTGGTTCGAGTCGGCCTCGGAGGAGCGTTCGCCCTCAACGTTGAGCCCGTGCCGGCTCAAGGGCCACGCGGCGGAGCTCTTCGGTCCCGAGGTTCTCCTGACGTCTTTCGCTCTCTCCTGTGCACCGGAGCATTCACGAGAACCCGCGTGCCCCTGCCGGGCTCCGAATCGATCCGAAGTGTCCCCCCCAGGATCCGCGCTCTCTCATGCATCCCGATGAGGCCCAGCTTCCCCGAGGCAACCAGGTCGACGAACTTGTCCGGGGGGGCAAAGCCTTTTCCGTCATCTTCGATGACCATCTGGACGCCGCTCCGCCGGAACGATACGATGATCCGGACCGCAGAGGCGTCGCCATGCCGCCTGATATTGCTGAGAGATTCTTGAGCGATCCGGAATAACACGAGCTCCTCTTCCGGCGAGAACCGGTACGGCGTCCCCGAGACTCGAAGCTTCACGTCGACGCCAGTATCCTCTAATTGCCTGGCCAGACCTCGGACGGCGGGGACAAAGCCCAGATCGTCCAGCACCGGGGGCCGAAGATCCCGACTGAAACGCCGGACGCTGTGCAACGCGTCGGTGGTCAGTTCGCGTGCGCTCTCAAGGCGCTCCTCACAGGCAGCGGAGGGCAACTCAGCCGAGGCCTTTAGCGCATCGAGCCGGCGAGATAGGGCCACCAGGATCTGCGCCGTCTCGTCATGCGCCTCGCGTGCAATGCGTTTCCTTTCGTCCTCCTGGGCCCGTGTGATCTGTCGGGCGTAGTAGCGCATATTCTCGTAGAGACGCGCGTTGTCGATGGCGATGCCAGCCTGACGCCCCACACTGGCCAGGGTCGATATCTGTGTTGGTGAGAAGTCCTTCATCTCCCGGAGGCTTCCCACAGCCAGTGTACCGAAGGATCGATTCCCACTTACAATAGGAACAGCCACAACGCTGACCAGCCCAGCACCGACAAACGCGGGCACAGCGTTCGAGTAGTTCGGATAGTCGAAGATGCTCACCGGGCTCATCGTAACCATCACCTCTCCTGCCACCCCCTCCCCTTTCGATACCGTGACGTCCGTCAAGCTCTGTGGAAGGTTGTGCAGATAGGGATAGCTAAGCCTCTTGGTCGCCGGATCAAACAGGGCAATGAAACCGCAGTTGGCTTCGATGAGCTCCTCGGCAATCTGAAGTACCTTCGGCAGAATCCTGTCCAGCTCCAGCTCGGAGGTAACTTGCTCAGCGACCTCATTCAAGCGTTGCTGAATCTGCAGCTGCCTCTCCACGTCCCGATGCAGCTGAGCGTTCTCAACACCCACGCCGATCTGTTTGCCGAATGTGGTAATCAGTTGCACGTCCGCGGAGGGAAACTCCCGTCGTCTGCGGGAGCCGAGGGCCATGACACCTTGCACCTCCCCCTTCGACGTCAGCGGCACGATGATCTGGGCCCTCAGTTCCTCGTCTTGAAGGGCCGTTCTTGCCACCCGAAGATCCGGCGAGGAATTCTCCAGAACCATCGTCTCCCCGGATAGAGCTACCTGTCCGCAGAGGCCCTCTCCCAGATGTGTGCGATCCAGGTCTTTGACGCTCGCTTCCGCCAGGCCGCGATGAGCAGAAAGCACCAGCTCCCGGGTCTGTGGATCCAGGAAGTACATCAGACCCACTTCGAGAGCGGTGACCTCCAGGGCCTTGTCAAGCGCTTCATTCAGAACCTGCTCCAACTCCAGCGATTTGGCCACAATGGAGCACATGGCGTTGAAGGACCTCATGCGGGCGACCGCCTCCTGGCGGAGCGACGTCCCCCTCTCCTCAGCCTCCATCATCCGGACCACAAGGAGACCAACCGCTGACGCAGCGATGGTCTCCATCAAGGCATCGACCGGATGATGGGAGAGCCAGATCGCCCGGGGCACCATGATCAACACCGCGGCGACCAGAGTGGTCATCCCTCCGATCCGCCCAAAGGCGAACGCTGCCACAGTGACGGGGAGTAGGAAGAGGATGCGCTCGACAGCGTGTCGATCCAGGGTCATCCCTACGTTCGGCACCAATGGCCGCAGGTGGGGAAGCAAGTAATGGAGACAGGCTATGCCGAGCACCATCGCCACCACGATCCAGAAGGAGCGCCTCCCCGCTGCGCGTCGAAGTCGGTCCATTCGCGACACACCCGCTCTCACGATTGTGCGCCACCCCTCCCGATCACCACGGACTGCACAATGCGCCCATCACGAAACGTCTTCGAAAGCCAGTACGCCCTTACGCAACGCGTACACCACCGCCTCGGTCCGCGAGCCGACCCCCAGCTTACTGAAGATGTGGCTGAGATGAGCCTGGACGGTCCGATCGCTGATCGACAGGCGCTCCGCGATCTCGCGGTTCGTGATGCCCCTACCGGCCAGCTGCAGAACCTCTATCTCCCGCTCAGTGAGCTCTTCGAAAGGAGCCTCTTCACTCTCCTCCACGTGTTGGCTGAAACGGTTTACAACCTTGCGGGCGATGGTCGGGTGGAGCATCGACTCGCCGGCCTGTACGGCGCGGATCGCTGCCACCAGCTCATCCGTCGAGACGTCCTTCAACAGATAGCCTGCAGCTCCGGCCTCCAGAAGGGCAAACACGTACTCGTCGTCGTCATAGGCGGTCAAGACCAGCACGGCCGTGCCAGGACTGAACTCTTTGATCTGCCTGGTAGCCTCAACGCCGTTCAACTTCGGAAGGGCGATGTCCATGATCACGATGTCGGGCTCCCGCTCTTTGACCAGACGCACGGCCTCTTCACCATCGCCTGCTTCGGCGACTACCTCCAGGTCTTCTTCCCGGTCCAGCATCTCCCTGGTGCCTTCCCGCACCAGGACATGGTCCTCCGCCAACATGATCTCGATCTTGCCCACCGTTGACACCTCTCCCGCCTAATCGGCAATTTGACCCGAGCACATTATAGAACCTCCGTCCATGGAGAGCAAGCAGGAGATTCGGAATCTCGTCTGCGAGGAAAGCGCAGGGAGCGGGCCAACGCCAACCATGGAATGGTGGGAGGGATTGTCACAGTTCTGTGATGCGGCTATCACGAAGTTTGTGATCCTGGCGTGTTATGTTCGGATTGAGATGGAGAGAGAACACGCCCGAGCACTCGTAGACCCCTCCGAGGCCCGTTCGCTGATCCTGGATCGTCTGGATGTGGACCCGGCCGTGGCTCGACGCCTGTCGCCCGCCGTGGCTTCGCGCCATCATGCGCTCCCTGTGGCTGCAAAGGATCGCCGAGTGACCGTTGCCATGGCCGACCCGACCGACAGAGCAGCGCTCGAAGCAGTGGCGAGGGAACTGGGGGTCGAACCATACGTCGTGCAGGGCGATCGGATATGCATTGACCGGTTGTTGGCGCGCCTCTGGTGCGAGGCGGGCCAAGACACCCCTCGTTTGCTGGCCTACGCACCAAGCGATCCTCGCGGCGACCAGATAGCGTCGTATGCTGAATACATAGGCGCCATCTTGAATGCGAGCCTGGAGCGCGTTCCCGAGGCCCCTTCCCTGGATCTGCTAGTTGAGAAAGCCAGACACGGTTATGCACTGATCATCATGGGGAGGCCAGACGAATCGCTCAGTGAACATCTCTTCTCCGGACCGGATGGTCGCAGAGCAGCAGGCCCACTGCCAGCATCCCTGCTCATCACTCAGGGACCGCGTGTCCCGCTGCGAAAGCTGCTCCTGGTCATGCAGGATGATCCCTCAGACAGCGCGGCGACAGAGTGGACGCTGCGGCTGGCAGGCCCAAGCGGCGCGTCGGTCACCGTTCTCGCGGTCGTGCCGCCACTGTCTGGGGGATTCAGCCGGCCCGCTCATATAGGGCGAGGACTCACGGAGCTGCTGGCAACGGACACGACGCTGGGCCGACATATGCGGCAGGTGGCTCAGCGGCTGGTGGGTGGGCAGGTAGAAGGTACGCTGCGCTTGCGCCAGGGCTCACCTGGCTGGGAGATCCGGCGTGAGGCATTGGAAGGTCGGTTTGATCTCGTTGTGGTCGCTGCGGCCGCTCAACAGGCCGCCATGTGGCCGCTGGCCCTCGCCGACCGGACGGTCTCACTGATACGCACTGTCAAGCGACCGATACTTGTCGCTGCTTGACCCAGGCAATACCTATCGCTCGAAGTGGTCCAGTTGGGCTCGGTTATGTGAGAGCTCGATTGGGCATCAGTCTGAGACAGAAGAATAGTCTATCTGTCGCCTAATCGATCATCCGATCGGGCGGGGGATCCAGTAGTTGGGGTGCATCTCGCGGTGGCGAGAGGGGTACCTTCTGACCCTAACCCGTCAGCTAACCCCGTCGGCGTTGGAAGGGACAGGTCTGCCTGGTGAAGACCGCAGAACTGTCTGCGGTCTTCTGGTGTCAACAAAGGAGATGGGATGAGGAGGGGCACCATGTCACTCTCTCACAGCCGCAAACATGCCTGGCTAGCCGCAGTGATCACCTTGGGCGCGCTCCTAGCAGGGTGCAGCCCCCAGCCGAACACGGGTTCCGGATCCACTGGACTAGAGGGGACGATCACGATCTCTGGCGCCTTCGCCCTCTACCCCATGGTCATCCGCTGGGGCGAGGAGTTCCGTGCCCTTTATCCTGGAGTGACCTTCGACATCTCGGCTGGCGGCGCAGGTAAGGGCATGACCGACGCCCTGACCGGTGCCGCTGACATCGGTATGGTCTCTCGGCCCATCTTCGACGCGGAGATGAAAAAGGGCGCCTTCTGGGTCCCCGTCGCCAAGGACGCCGTCGTGGTAACAATCAACGCCGAGAACCCCATGCTCGATCAGCTGCTGGCGCGAGGACTCACGCGGGATGCCGCCCGGCGCATCTGGGTCACCGAGGAGATCACGACCTGGGCTGAGATAGTCGGCGAAGGCACAGCTGACACAATCCACGTATACACCCGCGCCGACGCCTGCGGCGCGGCTCAGACCTGGGCGGAGTTCCTGGGCGACTATTCCCAAGAGGACTTGCAGGGCGTCGCGGTCCAGGCCGACCCCGGCTTGGCCGAGGCCGTGAGCAAGGACGCTCTGGCCATCGGTTACAACAACCTCAATTTCGCCTACGACGCGAACACCGGTAGGCCGGTGGCGGGCGTCCAGGTCCTGCCGCTCGACCTCGACGACAACGGAGAGGTCGACGCGCATGAACGTTTCTACGACACCAAGGCCGATCTGATGCAGGCCATCTCCGAAGGACGCTACCCGTCGCCGCCTGCTCGAGTTCTGAACCTAGTTACCAAGGGCAAGCCCGAAGGTCCGATCAAGCGTTTCCTCGAATGGGTGATGACCGACGGTCAGCAGTACTTGGGCGAGATAGGCTACGTTCCGTTGAGTCAAGAGCTGCTCGACGAGGGGCTCGCGAAGTTGGAGTGAGTAGGATGAATCATACCTGGTGTTGTTGACTGGAAGGGTCAGGCAGGCCAGTACGATGGGGGTGAGTGATGGCAGAGAGTTGGATAGAGGGAAGGCCCCTGCCGAGACAGAAGGCGCGACATACCATCCCGTCCCGCGAGATGCGGACCAAGCGGCGCCGGGTGGTGGATCGCCTGGGCGGCCGGATGATGGGAGGGTTGGCCGTTGGCACAGCGCTGCTGGTGGCCGTGATCGTCATCGCCCTCCTCGCCCGGGCCTGGCCCATTCTGCGCTCCCATCCGCTGAAGGAACTGCTGTTGGGCCGGACCTGGCATCCACTGCAGGGTGCGTTCGGCTTCTGGCCCTTCATCGTGGGCACCCTGTGGGTGACTGCCCTGGGGATGGTTATCGCAGTGCCGGTGTGCACGCTGTGCGCGATCTACCTGGCGGAATACGCGCCGTCGACGGTGCGGCAGCTGGTGAAGCCTCTGATCGATGTCCTGGCTGGCATTCCTTCCGTGGTCTATGGCTTGTGGGGCGTGCTGACTGTGGTACCCCTGATCCGTGAACGCGTCGGTCCCTGGATGGATCACCATCTGGGACACATCCGTTTGTTCTCCACGGCGACCAATCCCACCGGCTACGGCGTGCTGGCCGGCGGCGTCGTCCTGGCTGTGATGGTTTTCCCCATCATCATATCCGTCATGGAGGAGGTGCTGCGATCGGTGCCCGACGGACTGCGGGAGGCCACGCTGGCTCTGGGTGTCACCCGCTGGATCATGGTGCGGAAAGTGATCTTGCGTCGGGCTCTGCCCGGTGTCGTCGCCGCCGTGGTGCTGGGCTTCTCTCGCGCCCTCGGCGAAACGATGGCCGTGCTGATGGTCGTAGGCAACGTACCCCGGGTACCCCAGTCTCTCTTCGACGCTGGCTACCCGCTCACCTCGCTCATCGCCAACAACTTCGGAGAGATGATGTCAATACCCTTGTACGACGCGGCGCTGATGGCGGCTGGCCTGTTTCTCCTGCTGGTGGTGCTGGGATTCAACATACTGGCCTGGCTGGTACTGCGACGAATGTCGATGTCAGGGAGGGTACGATGAACCGACGATCGTTGTGGAAGCTCGAGCAGACTGTGATGAAAGTTCTGATGGGGAGCGCGCTGCTTCTGGTGACCGGCTGCTTGGTGCTGATCCTGGGAACAGTCGTGCGGCGAGGGCTCTCGGCGATGAATCTGGCCATGATCACGCAACCCCCCCGGGGCGGCTACTACACCGGCGCCGGAGGCGGCATCCTCAACGCCATCCTCGGTTCGCTCTGCCTGGCCGTGGGGGCTACGCTCGTAGCCCTGCTCCTCGGTCTGCCCATCGCACTCTATCTCCAGGTCTACGCTGGCCCCTGTGGGCTGGTCGAGATGGTGCGGCTTTCACTGGACGTGCTCGGGGGCATACCTTCCATCGTCTACGGCGCCTTCGGCTTTAGCCTGATGCTGTTGATGGGGTTGCGGGCCTCGCTCTTGGGCGGGATTATCGCCCTCGCGCTCGTGGAGCTGCCTATCATGTGCCGCGCCATTGAGGAGGTGTTGAAGATGGTGCCCTTCGAGCTGACCGAATCGGCCCACGCCCTGGGTATCACGCGCTGGGAGGTGGCCTGGAAGATCGTCGTGCGCCAGGCCCTGCCGGGCATCACGTCTGCAATCCTTCTGGCCTTCGGACGAGGGATCGGCGATGCAGCCTCGGTCCTCTTCACCACCGGCTACACCGACCGTCTCCCCACGTCGCTGCTGCGCCCAGTCGCGTCGCTGCCGCTCGCGGTCTTCTTCCAGCTAGGAACGCCTTTCCCTGTGGTGCAGGAGCGGGCCTACGCCTCGGCGCTGGTGCTGACGGTGATGGTGCTCGTCATCAGTGTCTTCTCCCGCTTGGCTTCGAACCGACTGTCTAGATACGTCGTGAAGTAGGAGGTGTGCAATGATGCAACGCCAAGCTGGTATTCGCGTGCGGGATCTCAACATCCATTATGGCTCACTCCACGTCCTGAAGAACCTTTCAGTCGACGTCCCGACCAACCAGATCACCGCCATCATCGGGCCATCGGGCTGCGGCAAGACGACGTTCCTCAAGTCCATCAATCGCCTGATCGATCTGACTCAAGAAGCACGGGTGTCGGGCAACATCATGGTCGACGGCGTCCAGGTGCTCGACCCTGGCATCGACGTCACCGAGGTGCGACAGCGAATCGGGCTGCTTGCCCAGCGGCCTTACCCCTTGCCGATGTCTATCTATGAGAACGTAGCCTTCGGCCCCCGCATCCATGGGCTGTGCAACGGACGGAGCTTGGATGAGACGGTGGAACACTACTTGCGGCTCGTGGGGCTATGGGAAGAGGTGATGGATCGACTGGACGCGCCAGCTGCGAAACTCTCTATCGGACAGCAGCAGCGGCTCTGTCTGGCGCGAGGTCTGGCCGTCGAGCCGGAGGTGCTCCTATGCGACGAACCGACCTCGTCTTTGGATCCCATATCAGCCCAGCACATTGAGGGCCGTCTCATGGAGATCAAGAAAGACTACACGATTGTGCTCGTGACCCACGTCCTGCGCCAGGCGCAGCGTCTGGCCGATTACGTCATCTTCCTCTACATGGGAACGCTGGTGGAGCATGGCCCGGCACCGGACTTCTTCGAGCACCCGCGGGAACCGCGCACGCAGGCTTACCTCAGCGGAGAGTTCAGCTGATTGAGACCCCAGCCCCCCGGGCCGCTTCAAGAGCAGCTCCTCGACCTGGGCACGCTGGCCAGCTGTCTGCCTGTATTAATGGTTGACAATACGGGCGGCCTGGGTTACCCTTCTTACGAAGACAAGGCGATTCCCTCGACCTCAATCTCCTGCCTGCGCACAAGCTCGGTCCTGTGGAGCCGCTCGATCAGCGAAGGAGTACCCTGACACTGCCTGAGCAAGTCACGACCCGCAAGACGTCGCCAGACAGTCGGCGTCAGCCTTTAGCCTCTGCCAGTTGGGCCAGAACCCGGAGGCAGCTCTGCGACCAGGGGACGGACTAGAATGAACTTCCGCAGCTTGTCGACTCAGATGATACTCACCTTCGTCGGGTTGATCCTCTTCACGGTGACCGCCGTGGGGATTCCGGCCGCCTGGTTGATGCGTGAGCAGATGAGTCGCCAGGCCTGGAGTCAGGTAGAGCACGGAGGTCGCGCCACGCAAGCTCTTTACGCCGCCAGAAGGAGTGAGATCACCGGCCTGGCAGTACTCACGGCTCAGCGTCCCACCCTGCGCGATTTCCTCATTCGAGGAGAGATAGAAGCGCTGTCAGCCTACCTTGAGACGTTACGGATCGGCGCGGATCTCGACGTTATGGTCGTCTGCACCGCCAGCCGGCAGCGCGTTGCACAGGCGGGCAGGTCGATCAGTCTTGACGCGTGCGAGCGTGACCGACCGGGCCAGTTTCAAGTTGTGCAAGTAGGCTCACCTCCTGAGGTGTGGCTGCTCGCCACTCATCCCATCGAAGGGGAGCAGGCTGATCTCGGGGAGGTCATCGTGGGCACCATTGTGGACGATGCCTTCGCAGGAGAACTACGCGACCAGACAGGGCTGGAGCACACACTGCTGACGGACGGGCAGCCTGTGGCGACCAGCTTCGCGGGTGGCCTTTCGGCGCGAACCGAGGTCGATTGTCAGCTGTTTCAGTCTTCTCCGTCCGTAGGCACGGCGCGAGGCACATGCACCATCGGGGATCGCCCTTACTACTTCGCTCGCCTCTCTTGGCAGGGAATGGAGCTGGAGGACGAGGTGGCCCTGGATGTAGCCGACATCGCTGCGATGCAGCGCCGTCTGGTCGGCATTCTTGTCGGCAGCATCGTCATGGTAGCCGCGGCAGGCTCGATCCTGGGCGTGATACTGGCGCGGCGAATCGGCCGGCCCCTCGCCCGCCTCACGGCGGCGGCGACGGCAATGAGCGCAGGTGATCTGGACTCGCCGGTGACCGCTGAGACCCCCGTACGCGAGGTGGCACTGGTGGCTCAAGCGCTGGAGAGCGCTCGGACCGACCTGCAGCAGACACTGTCCCACTTGCGAAGCGAGAAGGCCTGGACCGACCACTTGCTTGAGGGGATTGTGGAGGGCATCGTCACCCTCGATCAGCGTGACCGGATCACCTTCTTCAGCCACGGGGCAGAGCGTATCACGGGCTGGCGCCGAGATCAAGTCTTGAACCGACCGTGCGATGAGGTCTTTCGATCCGTTGAGACGGACGAGCCGTTCAGTCAGCTCATTCCTGCGCCGGGACGGAAGCACAACATCATCGTCGAGCTGGCTGGCGGACGTCAGGTCACGCTGGCGGTCACCGGCGCCCGACTCACGCCTCCAGAAGGCGGCAACGCTGAGGTGGCACTGGTTTTCCGGGACGTCAGTGAAGAGGAGGCAGTTCACCGCATCTTGGGCCACTTTCTGGCCAACATCGCGCACGAATTTCGCACCCCGTTGTCGGCCCTGGCGGCCTCCTCCGAACTGCTACTGGACGGCGTGTCAGAACTCGGCCCCGCCGAGTTGGAGGAATTGCTCATCTCGCTCCACCTGGGCGTCCTGAATCTGCAGACCCTGGTCGACAACCTGCTGGAGAGTGCCAGCATTGAGGCTGGTCGCTTTCGGGTTTATCCTCGCGCGTCGGATCTCGGAGAGATCATCGCGGAGGCTATGCGCACCATGCAGCCACTGCTGGACAAACGCGGTCAACGGCTCACGGTGGAGTTGCCTGCGGCAATCCCGGTCGTGCGTGCGGATCCCCGGCGGGTGGTGCAGGTGCTGGTAAACCTGCTGTCGAACGCCAGCAAGTACGGCCCTGACCATGCAGAGGTCGCCATTGGCACCACAACAGACGGTCGATGGGTCCGGGTGACAGTCGCCGACCGGGGACCGGGGATCCCACGCGAGTATCGCAAGACCCTGTTCCGGCGTTTCGTGCCCCCATCGCCGGGCACTGATGATGCCCGATACGGCACCGGCCTTGGGCTCTCGGTCGTGAAGGCCATCGTAGAGGCTCACGGCGGTCAGGTCGGTGTCGACCACCGGCGCAAGGGAGGCTCCATCTTCTGGTTCACCCTGCCAATGGCGGAGAAACCATGAAAGCATTGATTGTGGATGACGACCCCGTCCTGGCAGACCTCCTGGCCTTCACCCTGCGGCGTGAGGGGTTTCAGGTGCTTCAGGCACGGGACGGTGAGGCGGCCCTTCGGCGCTGGACAGAGGAGGAGCCGGATATCATCGTGTTGGATGTTAACATGCCCCGGCTCGACGGGTTCGCCGTCTGCCGACGCATTCGAGCCCAGGCGGACACGCCGATCATCCTGCTGACCGTTCGTGGGGAGGAGGACGACATCATCCGCGGCCTGGAGTCAGGCGCCGACGACTATATTTCGAAGCCCTTCAGCCCGCGGCAGCTCGTGGCCCGCATGCAGGCCGTCCTGCGCCGCGCCGGGATGACACCAACTCCGGGCATCCGTCAGGTCGGCGATCTGACGCTCGATCCGGGCCGCAGAGAGGTACGCGTCAAGGAAGGCGATCCCATCTCCCTGACACCATTGGAGAGCCAACTCCTTGGGTACTTGATGCTCAACGCAGGCCACGTTCTGACCCACAGCGCCATTATAGACCACGTCTGGGGACCCGAGGGTGCCGATCGAGACATGCTCCGACAGCTGGTGCACCGTCTGCGAAACAAGATCGAGCCTGACCCATCCGAGCCGGTCTACATCGAGACCATCCCTGGTCTTGGCTACGGCGTTTCCATGCACACGAAATCCTAGACTATCCTCCCGCCGTACCCCTGTCCAACTGCGCACCAGTCAGTATGAGTCGATCCACCACCGCTCCGGGGGATCGGCAGATGCGCTCACCCGATCTGGCGGCTGTCCTCCGTGTGGTGAGGCGATCCGCGCGCGGCGAGATCGGAGCCGCCCAGTTGGGGCCCTACGCGGAATTGTCACGCCTCTGTCATGCGTTCATCATGATGTTTGTCATTCCCTTGTGTTATGTTACACCTACCATAAAGATGCTCTCTGCTAATCCTATTGAGTGACACGGGGGGGACAAATGGAGATCAGGACACGCGACACCATGACTCTGGAGACAGTAGCAGGGCCCAGCGCTCTCAACGCGCCGGTAGCTCGAGCCAACAAGAAGGAGATTCTGCGGGTTCTGGAGAGAGCAGCACGCGATCCCGGCTTGATCGCCGAGATCGCCGACCGCGGCTCGGCAGCTCTCAGCAAGTACCATCTTGCCCTCGAGGAGAAGGCTGCGCTGGTAAGCGGGGACATCCGTTGGATAGAAGCCCGCATCGGCAGGTTGAGCGATCGTCAATCCACCCTGCTGAACTGCATGTTGCAGCGAGAAGCCTGGTGAGCGAGGCCGCGAGTCGGCGATTGGCTTCGGCACGACCGTCTTCGCTCGTGACTCAGGCGCTCCAGGGCGCCTGGTCGTGTTCGATCACCTAACTAAGAAAAGGGGGACCACAATGATCGATCTACTCAACTTGGTGAATGTGGGCATCACGGTCCTTGTTCCCGCCATCGTGTGGACGGTGCTGCTCGTCGGCCTATTTCAGCTTCTCTGGGAGCCAATTCGCAATGCCCGGATGACCTCTCAGCGAGTTGCTCCTCAGGGTCGCTCCCGGTAGTGGGGTGGCCTGAAGGAGCTCGGAGCTAGCCGCTTGGAGAGGGCTCTCTTACCGTGATGTCTAAGCTCACAATAGACGCCCATCCACCGCTGGAGATGGCGGAGCGCATGGAGGATGTCGGCGTCAGTAAAGCGACGATGGACCCGCAGAGCATGTTTTTCCTCGCCGTCCTGGCTGGCTCATTTATCGGGCTTGGTGGGGAGTTCTTCACGCTTGTGACTACCCAGAGCGGGCTTGGCTTCGGTATGAACAAGCTCGTGGGTGGGCTCGTCTTTTCTCTGGGTCTGATCTTGGTCGTGGTCGCCGGTGCTGAGCTCTTCACCGGCAACAATCTGATCGTGATGGCCTGGGTGGGAGGGAAGCTTACCCTTGCACAGGTGATGCGAAACTGGATCATCGTCTACGTGGGCAATCTGGTCGGGTCCGTGGCCACTGTGCTGTTCATGTATTTCACGAACCAGTGGACCTTTGCCGAATATCAGGTTGGTGTCAACGCGCTGAACATCGCCAACGCCAAGGTCAACCTGTCTTTTACCACGGCGCTGACCCGCGGCATCCTCTGCAATGCGCTGGTGTGCCTCGCGGTGTGGCTGACGCTCAGTGGTAGAAGCGTCGCGGACAAGATCATGGCCATCGTCTTTCCCATCACTGCCTTCGTCGCCTCCGGATTTGAGCACAGCATCGCCAATATGTACTTCATTCCTATGGGCCTCCTGATGAAAGGAGAGCCACAGGTCCTGGAGGCCGCAGGCGTGGTTGCTGCCGATCTGGCTGCTCTCAACGTCCATGGGTTCCTGGACAACCTGCTGGTGGTGACCACGGGCAACATTTTCGGCGGAGGGTTCCTGGTGGCCATGGTCTATTGGTTTATCTATCGTCGACCCCAAGTACGTGCCAGAGTGGAGTCCGAGCAGGATCAACCTCGCTCGTTCGTGACCGACCGTGCTTCTGGCTAGTGGACTCGAATTGAGATAGAACCGGTCCCTCCCCGCCCCTCAGCGTGCTCACTCCGCTGAGGGGCACACTTCAATTCGGGTGAGGCACTGGCTGGCCGGGCCGGGACGCCTCTGTCCACTTGTGGGCCCGTTGTCCTCTTGCTGTACCACATTCCTCATCACCCTTCCCTCAGGCCAATGCCCGGAACCTCCTTGCTGCGAACCGTACGGCGCGTGCAATCCAGTGGACAATCCTTAGCAGGCGTGGTAAGATATTTCGAGAATATATAGGACTCAAATCGCCACCTCGGGCGATAAGCACAAGCTAGAACACTAGCTCAGAAAGAGGTGAACGCATACAGTGTCAGCACGCGTGTCTGTTGTTGAGGACATCCTAAGCGCTAACGACCGATTGGCAGCAAGGAATCGCGAGCGGCTAGACGCCGCAGGGGTATTTGCGATCAACTTGATGGCTTCACCGGGCGCGGGCAAGACGAGCCTCATCGCCCGCACAGTGGAAGCGCTCCGTGACGAGTTTCGCATCGGCGCCGTGGATGGCGATATAGCCACCACACTGGATGCCGACCGTATCGCCGCGCTGGGCATCCCCGCCGTTCAGATCAACACGGGCGGCGCCTGCCACTTGGACGCGGTGATGCTCCAGGAGGCCCTTCCCCAGCTCCGGCTGGAGGAGCTGGACCTGCTGATTGTCGAGAATGTCGGCAATCTGGTCTGTCCGGCAAGCTTCGAGTTGGGCGTACATCGCAAGGTCCTCATTGCGAGTGTCCCCGAAGGTGACGACAAGCCCTACAAGTATCCGGTGATGTACCGGGGCATCGACGCGGTGGTGTTGAACAAGATCGACGTCCTGGACCGCTTCGACTTCGACATCGATTACTTCCACCGCGGCGTGGACGCCCTGAATCCTGACCTCACGTTCCTCCCCCTCTCCTGCAAGACTGGCGAAGGTCTGGAGGCCTGGTTGGCCTGGCTGCGAAGAGAGATAGCGTAGTATGTGCTTGGGGATTCCAGGACGGATCACTGAGGCGGAGGAAGACGGGCTCATGCGGATGGCGAAGGTGGACTTCGGCGGCGTCACCCGGGAGGTCTGTCTGGCCTACGTCCCTGAAGCTGGCGTCGGAGACTACGTGATCGTTCACGCCGGCTTCGCCATCAGCCAGGTCGATGAGTCGGAGGCGCAGGAGACGTTGGACCTTCTGGTGGAAAGCGGGCTCCTCGACAAGGAGTTGCGGCCCGCATAACGAGCGTTGGGCCGGCCGGCGGGAAGGATCAGCTGACGACAATCCACGCCGGGCGCGGTAACAGACCTCACGTGCAGCCCAGGACATCTCTGCGTTGATGACTACGTCGTTACGTGCTATACTGCCGCTGCCAGATGGTTCACCATACATCACACACGAATACGGAATTCCAGACTAGCAATGGCTTGAGCGTGACACCCCCGAGGGTCGTCAGCGGCCGATGAAGCTGCAGACGAAGTTCACCCTCGGGATCGTCATTACCTTTGTGGTGCTCGCCGCCGGCATCGGTGCCATGAGCATCCGCTGGATGTTTGGGGGAGCTGGAGCAGAAATACCTGGACCTTCGTCGGCGTGCAGTGACCATGTTTCTCTCGGTGGTCCTTGCCGGGATGGGCAAGGGGGAGCTCGAGGTCCAAAGGAGGTCAAACAATACCTGAAGAGAAGCGGAGTATCCTGGTCGTCGATGACGATGTTCAGCTCGTGGAGTCGGTGACGACGTTATTGGAGAGCGTAGGCTATGAGGTCTTCTCTGCGTACCGAGCTGAAGCGGGGCTTGACCTGGCCAGAGAGAAGCAGCCAGATCTGATCCTGTTGGATGTGCTGGAGAAGTCGGAGGAGTAGCACCCGTCGGGTGGCCCGGTGGCTGCGTACGGCCTATGGCAGGCCACCCAGAGCCGAGCTAGATCCACCGACGGTTTCTACGACCACTTCGTGATGCGGTCAGATGGACGAGGCCTTCTGACCGGCAGAAGAGAAAGTGTATCAAGACATTATCGCGAGGAGACTGATATGAGTCTGAAGATTCTGGACAAGGAAGCAGTAGCCCCGTTGATCGAGGCGCTAATGGCGGACTATAGGGTCGTCGGGCCGCAAGCGAAGGGGTCCAAGTTCGCATTCGACCCCATCACTGACCCGGCTCACCTGCGGCTTGACTACGATACCACCATCCTCCCACCCAAGAAAGTGTTCCAGCCGCAACACGAGCGGCTGGCCACGTTCACCCTGGGCGAGGACCCCCAGGTGGAGACCGCCATCGAGGTCGAGCCGACAGTTCTGCTGGGGATGCACGCGTGCGATCTGCACGCCCTCAACCTTCTCGACAAGGCCTTCAGTGAGGACTACCCAGATGCGCACTACCTTTCACGGAGAGAGATGACGCTGATCGTCAGTTTAGAGTGTCTGGAGCCCTGTGACGATGAGTCCTTCTGCCGGAGTATGGGCACACTGGAGGCCGATGAGGGGTTCGATCTCCACCTGACGGACCTGGGGGAGGCTTACGCCGTCGAAATCGGTACGGAGGCGGGGGCGGACCTTCTTGCCAAGTATGGAGACGTGCGCGATGCCACGGACGCGGAGGCAAGTCAGAAAGCTGAGCTGCAAAGCTCGAAGATCAAGCACTTCGCGGACCGTCTGAACTTTGACGCTGCCGAGCTTCCCTCGTTACTTGAGGAAGCTTACGATCATCCCCATTGGGAAGAACTGGAGGAGCGCTGCTTCGCGTGCGGATCGTGCACCAACGTCTGCCCTACCTGCTACTGCTTCAACGTCGTCGATGAGGTGAATCTGGCACTGACGGAAGGTGAACGGATTCGACATTGGGACTCGTGCCAGCTGGCCGAGTTCGCTCGCGTGGCGGGTGGCGAGAACTTCCGAGAGAGCCGCGGGGCGCGCCAGCGACATCGTTTCATGCGCAAAGGCAAGTACCTCTACGAGAGGTTCGGTGCCCTGGGCTGCGTCGGGTGCGGTCGGTGTATCCGCACATGCCCAAGCAGCATCAGCATTCTCAAGGGATTCAACACGATTCGCGCATCGTTGCGCTAGGAGGTAACGGATATGTCAACATCCATCTACAAACCGGAAATGGCGCGCCTGGGCAACGTGCAGCAGATGACGGCAACAGAGAAACTATTCCGCATCGAGCTGCCCAAGGGCCAGAGCCTGGGCCATGACCCGGGACAGTTTGTGATGCTCTCCGTTCTAGGCGTGGGCGAGGCCCCAATCTCCATCACCTCGTCGCCCAGCCGCTCTAACGGCGATTTTGAGCTCTGCGTGCGAAAGGTCGGCGACGTCACCGGCGCGCTTCACGCGATGCAGCCCGGCGACCGCCTTGGCATCCGAGGGCCGTTTGGGGTCGGCTTCCCCATGGATAGCATGCGGGGCAAAGACGTGCTCTTCGCACCAGGTGGTCTCGGGTTGGCGCCCCTCCGCTCGCTCATCAACCAAGTGCTCGATGAGCGCGACGAGTTCGAGCGCGTCATCATCCTGTACGGCGCGAGACGCCGCAGCGAGCTGCTCTTCCGCGACGAGCTCAATGAATGGGTCGAGCGGGACGATGTGGAGTGTCTTCTGACGGTGGACTGCGAAGACGAGGGGGAGGAGTGGCAGCCGGAGGAAAGGTTGGAGTGCAATATCGGCGTCATCACGACCCTGTTCCCCGAGATTGAGGTCGATGCAAAGAACACCATCGCGATCACGTGTGGGCCGCCGATCATGTATCATTTTGTGCTCATGGAGATGCTGGACAAGGGCATCCCCGAGTCGAACATCTATCTATCACTGGAACGCCGGATGAAATGCGGCGTCGGGAAGTGCGGTCACTGCCAGATCAACAGTCTGTATTGCTGTCAGGATGGTCCGGTCTTCAACTACGCCGACATCAAGGGCTTTGAGGAGGCACTGTAATGAGTGACACAAACGGGAAGCCCAAGGTAGCTTTCTTCGATTTCGCGAGCTGTGAAGGGTGTCAGCTTACGGTGGTCGACTCCCTTCAGACCCATCTGGACTTGCTGGATGCCGTGGAAATCGTCCAGTTCCGCGAGGCCATGACCGAGAAGGGTGAGGACTATCAGATTGCCTTCGTGGAGGGTTCCTGCACCCGGGAGAAGGATGAGGATCGCCTGTTCAAGATCCGCGAGCAGGCCGACCTGGTCGTCGCCCTGGGAGCCTGTGCTCACACGGGCTGCGTCAACGCCCTCAAGAATCTGCAGCCCTCCCTCGACGAGGTAAGGGAATACGTCTACGGCGACAAGGCGGACTGGTACGACACCTATCCGGCTCGGCCGATCAGCGCCGTGATCGACGTTGATGCCGTCATCCCGGGCTGTCCCATCGATCGCGAGGAGTTCGTCAAGGTGGTGAAGAACCTCCTCCTGGGCAAGAAGCCAGGCATCCCCGACTACCCCGTCTGCGTCGAATGTAAGCTGAAGGAGAACGTCTGCTTGCTCCTCGAAGGTAAGCCTTGCCTGGGGCCCGTCACGCGCGCCGGATGCGACGCCATCTGCCCCACCTACGGTGACGGGTGTGAGGGGTGTCGCGGGTACATCCCCGAACCCAACGACAACGCAATGAAGGACGTGTTGGACGAAGCGGGTCTGACGGTTGAGGAGATCATGTCCCGCATGACGATGTTCAACGCGTATTACGGGCCGACAGCGGTCACCCAGGAAGGGCAAGCGGCCGAATAGGAGGCGATATGACTACTATGAGTGTGAACGTTCATCACGTTACCCGAGTCGAGGGGCACGGCAACATCGTCGTGGACGCCCGCAACGGCGACATCAAGGAATGCCGCTTCGAGGTCGTCGAGGCTCCTCGTTTCTTTGAGGCGTTCGTTCGCGGGAGACCGTACACCGAGCTTAACCACATCACCTCGCGCATCTGCGGCATCTGCGCCGTGGGCCATTCGACCACCAGCGCGATGGCCACCGAGAAGGCGCTTGGGGTGGAGCTGACCGATCAGGCCCAGTTACTGCGCAAGCTCAATTTCCACGGCGAGATCATCGACAGCCACGTCCTCCACGCCTACTACCTGGTGGCGCCCGACTTCTTCGGCGCCGGCTCCGTGATCCCCCTAATCGACGTCAACCGCGAGGCCGTCGAGCGCGCGTTGCGCATCAAGAAGCTTTCCGGCGATCTCTGCGCTATGATCGGTGGCCGTCACACGCACCCCTGCGCGCTGGTCGTGGGGGGGTTCACCCACACGCCAACCGAGGACGAGTTGCGGGCGATGCGGGAGCGCCTCGTGGCCGCGCGCGAAGACATGGATGCCTCGGTCGAGCTCTTCTCCTCCCTTGACTGGCCACAGTTCGAGCGGGAGACGGAATACATCTCCCTGACGAAGGACGACGAGTACGCCTTCGTTGGCGGCCGGATCAAGAGCAGCGATGGCTTCGAGTATCCCGTGGAAGACTACAAGAAGGTCACCAACGAGGAAATGGTCTCCTTCTCCACGGCGAAGTGGACGCGCCACAACCGTGAGTCCTACATGGTTGGCGCACTGGCCCGATTCAACAACAACTTTGACCAACTTCACCCCAAAGCGAAGGACGCTGCCGCGAGGCTGGGTATGGAGCCCATTGTGACCAACCCCTTCCTCAATACTGGCGCCCAGGTGGTCGAGATGGTCCACTGCGTCGAGGACAGCATCAAGATCATCGACGAACTGCTAGAGCGAGGCGTCAACCCGGAGGATCCGGCGGAAGCCGAGGTGAAGGCAGGCGAAGGCGTCGACTCGTGCGACGTACCGCGGGGCATCCTCTTCCACCACTATGCATATGACGACCGAGGCTTCTGCACCGACGCCAACTGCATCATCCCCACCAATCAGAACATGGCCAACCTGAACCACGACATGCAGGAGCTGGTGCCCCAGATCATCGATCGACCCCAGGACGAGGTTCGTCTGACGCTGGAGATGCTCGTACGGGCCTACGATCCGTGCATCTCCTGCTCAACTCACGTCCTGACGGTAGAGTTCGTGTGAACCGACGACGAGACGTTCTCGTCCTGGGTCTGGGGAACCCGTTGCGCGGAGACGATGGCGTGGGTCCACGCGTCATTGCAGAGCTGGAAGATCACGGGCTCCCTGAGGGCATCGAGACACTGGACGCGGGAACAGGGGGGCTCGATCTCCTCCACGTGATGGAGGACCATGAGCGGATCGTCATCGTGGACGCCGCTGAAATCGGGAAGGAATCGGGGCAATTCGTCCGCTTCACGCCAGACGAGGTCCTTCTCGTCGAATCAGGTGGACGGTTCTCCCTTCACCATGCTGGCCTGGCAGAGATCTTGGCACTGACGCGCGCCCTGAACCGACCCCTCCCCCCCGTTGTCATGTTCGGCGTGCAGCCGGAGGATATTGGCTGGGGGCAGGGTCTTAGCCCCAAGGTCGAAGCCGGACTTCCGACCTTGATAGACGCTGTGCTTGCTGAAATCACCCAGTAGTGAGCCGAGGCTCAACATCCCTTGCGGCGACGCGGTGTACCATAGTGATGCGCGTCCCGCCTGGCGCATCCCCCGAGAGCAGCGGGTGGATGGTCGAAAGCAACCCAAGTCACCTCTGCCGACGTGACATCGATATCGCAGGCGAACCGACGAGAGGAGCAGAGAACGAATGACAGATCATGGAGGCGTAGACCTCTCCTTGATTGATCCAATCTTTGAGCAGTATCGCGAGCAGCCGGGGAAGCTGATCCCGATCCTGCAGAAGACCCAGGCCACGTATGGCTGGCTCCCCGGCGAGGCCCTGGAGTTGATTGCCGATCGACTGGACACGGCGCTGAGCAAGGTGTACGGCGTGGCCACGTTCTATTCCCAGTTCTACCTGGAACCCAGAGGCAAGCATGAGCTCTATCTGTGCGATGGAACCGCTTGCCACGTGAAGGGGACATCTCGGTTGGCCAAAGCCGTCAGGGATGAGTTTGGCATCAGCCCGGGTGATACTACCTCGGACGGGGAGCTGACCCTGGAGCTCGTCTACTGCATGGGGTCCTGCGCCCTGGCACCGGTGGCCGTCCTCGACGGGGAGGTGATGGGGCGCATGGAGCCGGGCAAATTGACTCGCCGGATCAAGAAAAGACTGGCGACGGCGAAAGAAACGGAAACAGCGGCCTAGCATGGCTACGAGAGGAGTATCGAATGGCCTCACTTGACACTGCCGCTCTCGATGCGAGGACAGAGCAGGCACAGAAACGGTGGCAGGAAAGGAAGCAGGCTGATCTCTACGTCACCGTCGGGATGGCAACCTGCGGCCTGGCTGCCGGTGCGAAGGAGACGCTGGCAGCAATCAAGGAAGAGATAGAAAAACGCAATCTCGATGCGATGATCTCGCCCGTCGGGTGCGTCGGAATGTGTTCTTACGAGCCGATGATTGAGCTTCAGGCCCCGGGGCGGCCGCGGGTCAACTACGGGGATGCGGTCGCTAAGAACGTGCCTGAGATCTTCGCTTCGTATTTTGATGACGCTTCTCTTGAGAGCAGTGTGGTGGTCGGACAAGTAGAGCCCACCACCATAACAAGAAATGGATACGTGCTCCAATCGCTGAGCTTTGTCGATCCAGAGACACAGGAGAAGATATCCTTTCACGAGAAGCAGCTGCGCATTGTGCTGAGCAACTGCGGCCTGATCGGTCCAGAATCCATCGATGATTACCTGGCCCTTGATGGCTATCAGGCTCTGGAGATGGTGCTTGGTGAGATGGCACCGGAAGATGTGATTGAGGAGGTGCTCGACTCCAAGCTGCGCGGACGTGGCGGCGCGGGCTTCCCCACGGGCCTGAAGTGGAGGTTCGCCCGACAGACGGAAAGCTGGCCGAAGTACGTGATCTGCAACGCTGATGAGGGAGATCCAGGGGCGTTCATGGACCGTTCCGTCCTGGAGGGTGATCCTCATTCCGTTGTCGAGGGGATGGTCATCGGTGCCTACGCCATCGGCGCCCAGCAAGGGTACATCTACTGCCGGGCCGAGTACCCTCTCGCTATCCGCCGGCTGAATATCGCGCTGGAGCAGGCGAGGGAGACGGGATTGCTGGGAGAGGATATCCTGGGCTCGGGCTTTGACTTCGATATCTTGATCAAGGAGGGGGCTGGAGCGTTTGTGTGTGGTGAAGAGACCGCTCTGATGGCCTCCATTCAGGGCGAGCGCGGGCAGCCGTGGCCTCGTCCGCCTTACCCGGCAGTATCCGGTCTTTGGGGTCAGCCTAGCAACATCAACAACGTCAAGAGCTACGCCTACGTGCCTCGCATCATGCGCATGGGCGCGGATTGGTTCCGCGGCATTGGGACAGAAGGCAGTCCTGGAACCGCCGTGTTCGCCCTTACCGGTATGGTCAACCGCACCGGCCTGATCGAGGTTCCTATGGGCATCACGCTGCGCGAGATCGTCTACGACGTGGGCGGGGGCATCCAGGGAGATGGGAAATTCAAGGCGGTTCAGACCGGTGGACCCTTGGGCGGATGCTTGCCGGAAGAGCACCTCGACACACCGGTCGATTTCGACTCATTGACGGAGGCCGGTTCGGTGATGGGATCTGGTGGTATGATCGTCGCCGACGACTCGACCTGTATGGTTGAGTTCGCGCGATATTTCACCCAGTTCGTCTGCGACGAGAGCTGCGGCAAGTGTCCTCCCTGTCGCGTGGGAAGCACTCGCATGCTGGAGATCCTGAAGCGCATTACGGATGGAGACGGAGAGTTGGAGGACATCGATGAGATCCGTCGCATTGCCAAAGGTATGGAGAACGGGTCTCTGTGTGCTCTGGGGCAGCTGGCCCCCTCGCCGGTGCTTTCGACGCTGATGCATTTCGAGGACGAGTACCGGGCTCACATCGTCGATAAGACGTGTCCTGCCAAGACGTGTCTGAATTTGCTTACCTACACCATCGATCCGGAAGCCTGCACTGGTTGCGGTGTTTGCGCCCGCGAATGCCCGGTCGATGCGATCACCGGTGAGCGACGGGAACCCCATTATATTGATCAAGACCTCTGTATCCATTGCGGTACATGCTACGAGGTCTGCAAGTTCGACGCCGTCATTGCGGAGTAGCGGGAGTAAGACTGATGAGTGTAACGCTGACTATCAACGACAGACAAGTCACAGCCCCCGAGGGCAGTACGATCTTGGAGGCTGCACGTTCAGTTGGCATCGAGATCCCCACGCTCTGCCACCATCCGGATCTGACCAACGTGGGTGCGTGCCGCATGTGCGTGGTAGGGGTGGAGGGAATGAAGGGCCTCCAGACGGCCTGCACGACGCCCGTTTCTGAGGGCATGGTCGTGGAGACGGACAGCGACATCGTGCGGGAGACGCGAAAGTTCACGCTGGAGATGTTGATCTCTGAACACTGTGGCGATTGCTTCGGACCGTGTGAGCTAGGTTGCCCGG
>JAWLCP010000032.1:0-29891 GCA_041687115.1 Anaerolineae bacterium | reverse complement strand
GAACTACCCCAACCGCAATCCCGATCGCGTCACCATCCCGGACGAGAAGACCGAGTGCGTGGTCGGCTTCAGCGTCGAGGCCATCGTGGGCGCGCTGGGTGGCACCCTGGATCCGCTGCTCGACGCGGTTAAGAGCGGCGCCATCCGCGGCATCGCCGGCGTGGTGGGCTGCAACAACCCGAAGGTACGCCACGACTACGGGCACGTCAAGTTGGTCGAGGATCTCATCGCCAACGACGTGTTGGTCGTGAACACCGGCTGCAACGCCATCGCCTGTGCCAAGGCCGGACTGATGCTGCCGGAGGCGGCGAACCGCGCCGGCGAGGGCCTGAAGGGTGTCTGCGAGGCGCTGGGCGTGCCGCCGGTGCTTCATATGGGCTCATGCGTGGACATCAGCCGCATCCTGGTCGCCTGCGCGGCCATCGCCAACGCCCTCGGCGTCGACATCAGCGACCTGCCGGTGGCAGGGGCGGCGCCGGAGTGGATGAGTGAGAAGGCCGTCTCCATCGGTACCTACGTCGTCTCGTCGGGCATCTACACCGTGCTGGGCACGGTGCCCCAGGTGCTCGGCAGTCCCAACGTGACGAAGCTGTTGACTGAGGGCGCCGAGGGCGTGGTGGGCGCGACGTTTGCTGTCGAGCCGGATCCGGCCAGGGCCGCCATCCTGATGCGGCGGCGGATCGAGAAGAAGCGCCAGGGCCTGGGACTGCCGTTCGTGGACCCAGAGAGTATCTTGATGCCTGAGCCGGTGACCGCCTGAGGCGGTGGGAGGTACCTATGAGGATCCTCATTATCGGCGCGGGCCCGGCCGGCGTCACCGTCGCCGAGACGCTGCGGTTGTACGACGACCGCTCCGACATCGTTATGCTCTCCAGTGAACCGTACCCTCCCTACTCGCCGCCGGCGATGGTCGAGTATTTCAAGACCGGGCAGCCCGTTCACCTCTGGAGAGGGGAGGACTTCCCGGAGCGACTCGGCATCGACTACCGACAGGGGGCCGAAGCGGTCGGAGTGGATGCCGAAGCGCAGGTGGTTCGTCTCGCCGGCGGGGAGACGGTCTCCTACGACAAGCTCGTGATCGCTACCGGAGGGCGTCTCTACGCGGCGAAGCTGGAGGAGTTCAAGCCCGGCGTCTACAACTTCAAATCCCTCACCGCCGCCGAGGAGCTTCTGGGGCGCGTGAGGAGGGAAGAGGCCCGCACCGCCCTCATCATCGGCGCGGGATTCATTGGCGTGGAGATCGCTCTCCTGCTGAACGATATGGGGCTCGACGTCACCCAGCTGGTGCGCTCCCGCGTGATGCGCCAGATGCTAGACCCCGAGACCTCGGAGATGGTGCTGGAGACCATCGAGGAGCGGGGCATCCAGACGCGGCGTGGTGACGACGCCGACGCGGTGGCCTTCGTGGGTGAACCCCGCGCCGAAGCGGTAGAGGTGCGCTCCGGCGATGTGGTATCCGCCGACCTGCTGGTGGCGGCCACCGGCCTCCGCCCCAACATCGAGTTGCTGGAGGGATCCGGGATCGAGACGAAGTGGGGCGTGCTGGTGGACGACCACCTGCGCACCAACCATCCCGACGTCTACGCCGCCGGGGACGTCGCCGAGACGTTCGACCGCTTCACCGGCGAGCGGTACGTGCACGCCATCTTCCCTAATGCCGTGAGCCAGGCCACCTGCGTGGCCTACAACCTGCTGGGGTGGGATGTGGCGTACGAGGGCGCGGACAGCATGAACAGCCTAAAACACCTAGGGCTGCCCGTCATGGCCGTGGGGCGAACCGAGGGCGAGGAGCTGCGCGTCCGGCGCAACGGCGTCCTGCGCAAGATCTACCTGCAGGATGACCGCATCGTCGGCTTCCGTCTGACCGGAGACGTGACGGGGGCGGGAATCTACCGCAGCTTGATGAACAAGGGCGTCGACGTCAGTTCGTTCAAGCATCGGCTGCTGGAGCCTACCTTCGGCATGGGGATGATTGAAGGGACGGCGCGTACGTCCCCGTTCGGCTGGGACGTCCCAGCCGTGATCTGAAGCTCAGGTCTGTGGAGCGCGAAGAGGGCAGCCTGCGCTGCCCTCTTCGTCTATCGGAATCCTCGGCTCCCGCCACCCCCGCTGCCGCGCGACGATCCGCCGCGGAAGCTCGACCCCCTGCTGCTCCAACTGCTGGAGCGGAACCCTCCGCCGCGGGACCCGCCGCCAAATCCCCCTCTGCCGCCCCCCGACGACGATTCCTCCAAGATGTCGCCCAGCACCCGCATCGTGGTCGTCCCCGCCTTCCAGGATAGCTTCGTGGCCGTCCCTGCACCTTTCACAACTACCTCAAAGGGGGAGTCGATGTCGTCCACCTCGCCGACCGCCGTGTTCAGCAGCGAGCTCAGGGAGCGGCTTGCCTGGTTGAGGCTGCGGCTGAGCCTGTCCGATAGCCCCTGGAGCGAGACGTCGGCGCCTGCCGGACGCTCTGCCAGGGAAGGGCGCACCTTCGCCGCCCGTGGCGCCTGCGTCGTCGACTGGGGCGGAGCGAGCTCTCGTGTGACGCGATCCCGGAGCCCCCCGCCGTGGACTCTCCCCATCCTGGGTCCGACGTTCACGGGTGTCGGGACCATCCAGATCGGGACTCGTACGTCCATGTCCTCCGCCTGGCGAAGCACGACCTCCTCCACGTCCAGGGCCACCGCGTAGGGGAAGTAAAGGTCGAGCACGGCCTGCGCGCTCTCCAGATCCCCGAACTGCTTCAGGTTCTTCAGGTACCGTCGGAAGGCCCGCCAGCGCGCCGCCTCCTCGATGCCCAGCGTCGTCCGCTGCGGCATCCAACGGCTGACGGCGATCAGCATCAGTCCCACCGTCCCCAGCCCGACCGGCGGAGCGCACGCCGCCCACCCCAGGGCCGTCATGCCACACAGCCCCACCAGTCCCAGTGCGCCGGCGGTGATGACGACGATCTGCCCGGCCCACCTCCATCGTCGCCGTGCCGTCTCCGGGAGGATCGAGAAGTACTGCGATGCCACCTCTCCCATCTCCTCGTAGATCGTCGGGAGGGCGCGCGTGAACGCCCGCTCGATCCTGGAGAAGGGAACGGGCTGATCCTGCGGCTCCTGCTCCTCGCTGTCTCCGCCGCTAAGCTCTCGGATCCGCCCCACCAGGACGTTGAACAGCGTCCGCTCGTGCCTGACCAGATTGACTTCCTCACCCCCGCCCGTCCGCACCGTCTCCCCGTCGCCGATCTCCCGTGTCCAGTTCAGCCGGACGGTGAAGTCCTCCTTCTGCAGGTCCACGCTGATCAGGCCCAGCGTGGCCAGGCGCAGCAGATCGGCGAGCACACCTTTCACTGTCGGCCTCTCGTCGACCAGGTAAGCGACGATGCCCGGCGGCAAGTCGGAAGGTGGCTTGGTCAGGTACGCCGCCACCGGGGGTGCCGCCCGGCTGGGACGTCCCAGCCGATCGCGCCCCCATACGTACCAGGCGGCGATGACGCCGGCGAGGCCGATCACGGGGAACAGACAACCGAGGGCACCGAGGCCTACCTGCCAGCGGGTGCGGCGCACGGCCTCCGCCCGTTCCTCCTCGATGCGGGCTTGCTCCCTCTCCAGCTGATATTCCAGCTCGCCCTGCCAGGCCGGCTTCCGGGCTGCCGTGGCGTCCGCCGGCATGCGGATGCTCACTGCCCACGGCTGTCCCTCCGGCACGGGCCCGTCGTGCGCCACCCGGAGCGCCCCGTCGGGTTGGAGCGATGTCGTCCCACCCGAGACGCGCACGTCGTCGGCGCTTAACTCCGCCGGCAGGTACAGATCCACGTGTGCTGAGCGGACCGGCGCATCTCGGTCCCCAAACACCGCCGTCCAGTCGATCTCCTGTGACTCCGACAACACGCGCACGGCCCCGATCACCGTGTAGCTGAGCTCGAAGGCGGCGCTGTCGCCCGCCCCCAGCGCGGGGAAGGCCCATTCCACCAGTGTCGAGCCCACCCGATCCTCGTGGATAATCACTTGACGACCGTCATACGAAACCCATTCTCCCTGACGCGGCTTCTCCTCCACCACGTAACACGCCTCGCAGGGGGTGGCGCTGAACTGGAAGGGTTGACCCGCAGACCGCCCCTCGACGTCCGTGATCTGATCCAGGTACAGCCATGGAATGATGCGATAGCCATGGTAGACGTGACCCGCGTCCACGGCCAGCGTCTGTTCCTCGGTCACGCCGAGGGTGCCGTCGGGCCCGATCGTCAGATCGACGTCGAACGTCTCCCAATGGTAGACTGCCTGCTGCTCGTCGATCCGGCGCTGCCAATCCGTCACTGTGGCCCCGGTGAGTCCCCGCGGGAAACCGACCACGACCTCGAATGCGGTGCCGTCGGGGATCGGCTGGGATTCTCCAGCCGATCCCCGCGACTCGAAGACGATCGTCTGGTCGTCGGGAATCTCGACCGAGGCGTCCGCACCCTGCGCATCGATCGTCAGGTCGTTCCCATCGACCGGGGCCGGAAGATGCACCGTCACCCGGCTCGCCTCCGTGGGGATCCCGCTTCGATCCGCCGGCACGGCTTTCCAGGAGAGGGTGTCTTCCTCGGGGTACACCCACAGGCCGCCCAGCACCCGGTATTCCACCGTGAAGGTGCGCACCTCGGTCCCGCTGGTTGGCTCGTACTCCCATTCGACGCGGATGGTGTCGAATTGGCGCTGCGTCGTGAACGTCCCCGGGCCGGAGCCGAATTCCTCGTAGACCCGGTCGCCCTCCCGAACCCGGATGTCCACGATGTCGGTGACAAAGTCGAGCGGGATCTCGGCGAATCCCGTGCGGAACTCCCCCTCAAAGCGCAGCTGGTACGTCTCGGCTACGTGCAGCGTCCCGTCGGGCTGGACGTCGATGTCGACGTCGTACCGCTCATACGTGACGCTTCGCTGCGGCTGAGGGGCTGCAGCCACGCTCAGCAGCGCCAGGAACGCCAACACACAAGTCAACCATCGTCTGTCCATCGCCCTGTCCTCCGTCTAGGGCGCCAGCACCAGGCGCCACGAGCCCGTAAACGGCTCTTCGTCCCCTTCAACCGGGCAGTCCTCGATCTCCAGGCCGGTCACCAGCGGCATGCCCAACTCGCCTACGCTCACCGTGTAGCCAACGTCCGGGGCCGCGTTGAAGTCCGCGTATCCGGATCCTCGTCCGGGCTTCAGCCCCGTCACGGCCCGATCCGCCCCATCCGACCACGTCAGCCACACGTCGACGCCCGGCACGCCCTCGCCGTCCTCGTCCTGGACCACGACCTCGATGCGGGGGATCTGCTCGCGGTCGCACAACTGCTCCTTTTCGGCCAGCCTCACCCGCTTCAGGAGTGGCGGCGTGGGCGAGGGAGTGTGAGTCGCTGAAGGGGTGAGGGTCGGCGACGGCGTAAACGTATGCTCCGGAGTGGGCGTCGGCGAGGGTGTCCGCGTAGGCGTGGCTGTGGGCGTGGCCGTCGGCGACGGGGTCAGGGAGGGCGTCGGCGTGAGAGAGGGCGTGGGGGTCGGGGTTAGCGTCGGCACCGGCGATACCGTGATGTCCGCGTAGACCAGCATCGCCGGGGTGGTGACGTCCAGCGCTCTGGCCAGCGCCGTCAGGCGGCGCAGTGTACGCGGAGACCGTCCGGCGGCGGCGTACTCCTCAATCAGCGTGCCCAGTGCCCCCGCCACGTCCTCTTTCTCCAGGCTTTCCAGACGCGCCCGGGCGTGCTCCAGGTCCCCGTCGGCGACGTACGAGAGCCCCACCAGCCGCACCCAGTCGTGGCGGTGATCCGAGCGCAGCAGTGCCGGGTACGTGTTTGTCAGTTTGACCGGGTTCACGACCCAGGTGTAGACTAGGCTCAAGGCCAGACCCACTCCCAGACCGATGAGGAATGCAGCGCGGCGCAGGGGAGGACGCATATCAGCTTTGCAGGTACGGCATCAACGCTGGAGAGGTCACCCCCAGCGCCTCGGCCAGGCGGGCCAGGCGGACGATGTGCTCCTCACTGCCGCCCTGTGCGATCAGTCGCTCTGCCAATCCAACCACCGGGGCGGAAGGCTCCTCGGGGTCGAGCAGGGCCAATCGCTCGCGGGCCCGCTCCCGGTCCCCCTCGACCTCGTACGCTGTGGCCGTCATCAGAACGTACTCGTCCTGGTAGTCCTCGCGCAGCACGTCCGGGGAGGTATTCGTGTACGTCACTGGCCACAGCCACCAGCCGATGGCCACGCCCAGAGCTGCCCCCACCGCGATGCCAACCACGGCTCGGGTGATCCACTGTCGCGTTGGTTGAGCCATCATCTGTCGTGCCCTTCACAATGAGAAAACGCGGCGCCTCGGGGGCGCGCGACCGCCCGGGTGCGCCGCGATCTGTGTCCGATGAAGGAGTGCCGGAGGTGGGAATCGAACCCACATGGGTCAAAGCCCACACGATTTTGAGTCGCGCGCGTCTGCCTGTTCCGCCACTCCGGCCCAGCCCATAATATACCAGACAACGGCCCTCCGGTCAACCTTCTCCCCCGCTCCCGCCCACCCAAGCAGCGCCTTAGCGCCGTGCCGGTTCGAAGCAGGCCGTTCCGCGCCGTCTTGGTTCGTAGTAGGCGGTTCCGCCCAGGCGCCTTCAGCGCCGTGCCGCCTCAGCGCCGTTCCAGGTCTGCCAGTTCTCTCACGCGCCTACAGTACGCATCATATCCGAAATTCATGAACTGTATAGCATGTCTTGGACACCGCACACCCCCGATTGGACAAAAGCCCCCCTCTCAGGGTATCATGGCCCTCTACGGCGGAAGACACACAGCGCACGCAGCCCATCAGAGATCAAGGAGGCGAACAGTGTCGGACCCGTTGCAGGCCTTCTTCTATCCCGACGGCGTCGTCGTCATCGGCGCCAGCTCTAACCCCAACAAGCTCAGCTACGGCGTCCTCCACAACCTCGCCACCCACGGCTACCAGGGCCCCGTCTATCCGGTCAACCCCAAGGGAGGCGAGATCCTCGGCTTGAACGTCTACCCCTCCCTCGCGCACGTGCCCGATCCCGTCGAGCTGGCCGTCATCATCCTTCCTCCCGAGCTCTCCATACAGACTCTCGACGCCTGCGGTCGGCGCGGCATCAAGGCCGCCGTCGTCGTCGCCAGCGGCTTCGGGGAGCTCGGCAGCGGTGGTCGGGAGCGCGAGGCCCAGCTGCAGGAGGTCATCGCCCGTCACGGCATGCGCCTCATCGGCCCCAACTGCATCGGCGTCCTCGATACCACCTCCCGCGTCGACACCACCTTCCTCACCGCCATGCCCGCTCGGGGCGGGGTCGGCTTCGCCTCCCACTCCGGCGCCATCTGCGGCGGCACCGTCGATTGGGCCAACACCGTCGGCTTCGGTTTCTCCCGCATCATCAGCCTCGGCAACCAGGTCGACGTCAACATGGCCGATGCCTTGGCCTCCCTCGCCGCCGATCCCCATACCCGCGTCGCGGCCGCCTACATCGAGGGCCTCCCCCACGGGCGCCAGTTTGTGGATGCGGCGGGCAATCTGACGCGACAGAAGCCCCTCGTCGTGGTCAAGGCGGGTCAGACCCCCAGCGGGACCCGGGCCGTCCAGTCTCACACCGGGGCCCTCGCCGGTGAGAATCGCGCCTTCCAGGCCGCCTGCCACCGCGCCGGCGCCATCGAGGTCGAGGACCTCCAGGAGCTCGTCGACGCCAGTCTCGCCCTCGACTACTGTCCGCCCTTAGCTGGCCCCCGCATCGCCCTCCTCACCAACGCCGGCGGGCCGGCCGCCGTCGGCGCCGACGCCCTCGATCGACAGGGGCTTCACCCCGCTGAGCTCTCCTCAGAGATCCAGGAACGATTGGCGGAGGTCTGCCCTCCGGGTACGATGACCGGCAATCCCGTCGACATGCTGGGCGGCGCGGAGCCCGCCCACTATCGGGCTGCCCTCCGCGTCCTTCTTGAAGCCCCCGAGGTGGACGGCATCCTCGCCCAGTTCGTGCCCCAGGCTCTCACCGGCCCGCCGGAGGTCGCCGAGGCGGTGGGCGGGGCCGCTGCAGGGGCCGGGAAGCCTGTCGTCTGCTCCATCTACGGCGGCGAGGATATCCAAGAAGCGGCCCGCACTCTGCACGCATCTTCCGTCCCCCACTACCTCACCCCGGCCCGCGCCGCCTTCGCCCTCGGCGCGCTCTGGCGCCATCGCCACGTCCAGATGCGGCCCTCCCTCGAGCCTCAGCCCGTCGTAGCGGTCGATCGAGACGCGGCCGCCGAGCGGATCGAGGCCGCGCACCGTGCCGGACAATCGGTCCTGGACGGCCACGCGGCTGCCCAGGTGGCCGGTGCCTACGGCATCTCCGTCCCTCCCTCGGGCCTGGCGACCACCGCGGACGAGGCCGTCAGCCTCGCCGCGCGCATCGGCTATCCGGTGGCGCTCAAGCGGGTCGCCCCGGGCGTCGTCCACAAGAGCGACGTTGGCGGGGTCGCCCTGAACCTCCCCGATGCCGAGGCGCTGCGGGACGCCTTCCACGCCGTTGTCGGCCCGGATGAGCGTGCCTTCGTCCAGGTGATGGCCCCCGCGGGCCTGGAGGTCATCGTCGGCGCCCAGCGGGACCGCCAGTTTGGGCCCTTAGTCATGGTTGGCCTCGGCGGCGTCTACGTCGAGGTGCTGGAGGACGTCGCCTTCCGCCTCGCACCCCTGGACCAGGCCGATGCCCGGGACATGGTCATGGAGACCGCCGCCGGGAAGCTCCTCGCTGGCGTCCGCGGCTCGGACGTCCGAGCCGGGCAGCCGCCCCGGGACGTCGAGGCCGTCGTCGACACCATCCGTCGCGTCGGCCAGTTGATGGTCGACCAAGCGCAGATATCGGAGATCGACCTCAACCCCCTCATCGTGAGCGAGGAGGGCGCCTCGGCGGTCGACGTACGGATTGTGCTGCAGGATGAGGAATAGGGCCACGCAGGGCCGACGGGTGGTCACCAGGCGATGATTCGTCGCTGCGACGAGCGGGATTTCGAGGTCGTGTGGGCGATCATCAACCAGGCTGCCCGGGCCTATAAGGGCGTCATTCCCTCCGATCGGTGGAAGGATCCCTACATGCCCAAGGAGGAGCTCCACGACGAAATCGATCACGGCGTTACCTTCTGGGGGTACGAGGACGAGGGCGACCTGATCGGCGTCATGGGCCTTCAACACGTCGAGGACGTGACCCTCATCAGACACGCCTACGTTCGCCCCACCAGACAGCGCGAGGGCATGGGCGGGGCCCTGCTCTCTTTCCTGCGCGCACGGACGGACCATCCTATCCTGATTGGTACCTGGGCCGATGCCGTCTGGGCCATAGGCTTCTACCAAAGACACGGCTTCCGACTCGTTTCCCCCGCCGAGAAGGAACGCTTGCTCACGAGATACTGGTCGATCCCGAAACGGCAAGTCGAGACCTCCGTGGTCCTGGCGGATCAGACCTGGTTCCATCGAGAACGCGCCGCGCGCCGGCAGGGCAGTGACCGCCCGTGAACCCCTTACCGGGATACCTACGCCCACGGGTCGGCCCGCCATCCCTCTCCCCTTGGCGGGAGAGGCCTTCGTCGAGCGCGGTGGCGTCGAGGTTGAGCGCTATCCCTCTCCCCTTGGGGGGGAGAGGCTAGGTGAGGGGGGCTTGCCTCTTCCCACGATCGATTTAAGTTGCCCCTTTCATCGGCTCGAGGCGAATCTGCACTCAATGTAGGTCGGGTTTCCATACCCGACAATCAACGGAGCCTGGAAGCGGCGCGCAGGAAGACGCGAGACACGGCCCGAGATCACCCTTGACTCTTGACCATCGATGAAGGAGACTACGACATGAGCGAACGCAAGATGACCCTCCCTTGGGGAGACGGAAGCCTCTCCCTCCCTATGCCGGACGCCTGGCACCTGAGCGGCGTTCTGCAGCCCGCGCCGCGCCCCGGGGTTCAGGATCCCGCCGCGGAGGCCGCCCGGAGTCTGGAGGATCCCGTCGGCTCGCCGCGTCTGCGGGACCTCGTCCGCGAGGGGATGGACGTTGCCCTGGTGGTGGACGACCTCAGCCGCCCCACGCCCGTGCACCTGATCCTCCCCACCGTCCTCGCCGAGCTGGAACGCGGCGGGGCGCGGCGCGAGGACGTCACCCTCGTCACCGCCCTCGGCGTCCACCGCCCCATGACCGACGACGAGCTCTCCACACGCGTCGGCCCTCCCGTCCTCGATGGCCTCCGTTGGATCAACCACGACTGCGATGACGCCGCGCGCCTGGACTCCCTGGGCGTGACCCGGCGGGGCACCCCCGTCCTGGTCAACGCGGGCGTGGCCCGGGCCGATCTCGTCGTCTCCGTCGGCTGTATCGAACCCCACATCATCGCCAGCTTCGGTGGGGGATACAAGAACCTGATTCCCGGCGTCGCCGGGCGGGAGACCATTGCCCACAACCACACCCTCAACTGCGCCCCGAGCACCTTCAACATGGTCGGCCAGCCCATCGAGCGCAACCCCATGCGGCTCGATCTCGAGGAGGCAGGGCGCATGCTCGAACCCCCCGTCTTCATCGTCAACGCCGTCCTCAACAGCCGGCAGAAGCTCGTCCGTCTCGTCTCCGGCGATCCTGTCCAGGCCCATCGGGAGGGCGTGCGCGCCAGCGCCGGGCTCTATGGGGTCCAGATCCCGGCCCTGGCCGACGTCGTCATCACCGACTCGCACCCGATGGATCAGGACCTGCGCCAGGGCGTCAAGTCCCTGGCCAACACCATCCGCGCCGTCCGCCGCAGCGGCGTCCACGTCACCCTGATAAGGGCCGAAGAGGGCGTCGGCGTCTTCGGCCTGGCCGACAGCGAGCTGCCCCTGGGCCGGCGAGCCCTTCGGCTGCTGTCACCCCTGTTGTTGCGCCTGGTGCCCAGGCTGAAGATAGAAGGGCTTGGCGAGGAGGACCGCTTTTTCCTCTACTTCGCCCTCCAGGCCATGCGCCACGCAGAGCTGCTTGTCTACGCTCCCACCATTCCCGCCGCCGTCCAGGCGAACCTCCCCTTTGTCACCTTCGTCGACAGCGTGGAGCAGGCCCTCTCCTTGGCCCGCGGGCGCCTCCCTGGCCCGGCCGATGTCCTCGTCTTCCCCCACGGCGGCATCACCTACCCCGTCCTCCCCGAAGACGCACCATAACACCCGTACGTTCGAACGTTCCCGCGTGCCCACGTTCAACCTTCAACCTTCAACTTTCAACCTGCCACGTTCACACCTGCCAACGTTCCCACGCCGCTGCCCGTTGACGCAAACCTCGCTTCATGTGATAATAGGTTGCGGGCTCCGTGACCCCTGTCACACACCGCTAATGGCACAGATGACCTTGAGAGAAGAGATAGACGAGCAGAGTCTGATCGCCTCCGCGCAGCGAGGGAACCTCGACGCGTTCAACGAGTTGGTGCTGGCTTACCAGGATCAGGTCTATAACCTCGCCTATCGCATCATGGGCGATCCTGCCTCGGCGTCAGATGCCACCCAGGAGGCCTTTATCTCCGCATACCAGAACATCGAAGGCTTCCGCGGCGAGTATCCCAGCTCCTTCAAGTCGTGGCTCATGCGCATCGTGTCCAACGCGTGCTACGACGAACTGCGCCGACGTAAGCGACAGCCTGCCACGTCCATCGAGGACTTCGAGATCGACGAGGAGGCGAACCCAGCGCTGGTCAGCGAGGCTGAGGGGCCCGAGGAGGTCGCCGAGCGCGAGGCCATGGCCCGCATGCTCGAGACCGGGATCCAGGAGCTTCCCCCGGATCAACGGGTCACCCTGGTCATGGCCGACGTGGAGGGGTTCAGCTATCAGGAGATCGCCGAAGCGACCGACGCTCCCCTGGGGACCGTCAAATCGCGTCTCGCGCGGGCCCGGGGCAAGCTACGGGACTATCTCCGCGACCAGGGGGAACTTTTGCCGGCTCAGTATCGTCTTAAGTGACAGATGGCAGAGGTAGGGAAAACAGCGACTAGAAGGTGCAGGCCGTAAGGACCATGTCCATGTTGCGATTATTGGGATGGCGGAAGAGCGAACAACAGCGGCGCGACGAGTTGCTCTCAGCGTACCTGGATGGCGAGCTGAGTGAGCGAGAGCGAGAGCAGCTGGAGACGCGCCTGTCAGAGGACCCGGCTTTGCGGGCTGAATTGAGGGCGCTGCACCAGACCATGTCCCTGGTACGTGAGCTTCCCCGGGTTTCTGCTGCGCGGAACTTCATCCTCACCGAGTCCATGGTCGAGGGGCGAGAGCCTGCTCCCGCACCGCAACCCCGCCTTGCCTGGGCCGCACCTATTCTGACCGCAGCCACCGCGGTCGTCAGCCTGCTCTTCGCCGTAGTCCTGGCTGGCGACCTGTTGCTCCCCGGGGTCGGGGGCTTCGCGTCCGCGCCAGAGCCGATGCTGCAGAGCGAGGAACGCGCGCCGATGGAGGTCGAGACTGTCGTCACCCGTGAGGTCGAGCGGGAGTCTGCGGTCGGGCCTGTGCCGTCCGCTACGGCCTCTTCGAAAGATACGTGGGAGGAACCAGAGATGGCCGCCGAGGACGAGCTAAGCCCGGCTGAGGCGACCAGGGCTGCCGAGGCCCCGGCTGGAATGGGGGGTGCTCCCGAGGCAGAGGACACCACACCCGGCGAGGAGGCACGGGAAGAGCCGGAGGCGGCCGTTGAAGAGGAGCTGAGCCCGGCCGAGGCCACGAGAGCTGCACAAGCCCCCGCCGGAGCAGGCGCGACCCCCTCGCCGCCGGCGGAAGACGCCGGTCCGACGGAGGAGGTCAGGTCCCTCGCGGCCCCGACCACCTCTCCCACGGTGACCGAGAGATTCGTTTTGACGCCCACCATTCCACCTGAGGAACCGCGGGTCTCCGAGGAGGAGCTCGGTCTGCTGGTGCAGCCCGCACCCGACGAGTTCGAAGCGACCCCTCCGCCGGTTTGGGAGCGGGAAGGCCTGAGCGAGGCCCGTGTGCCCTGGAGGGCCCTCGAGGTCGCGCTGGGCCTCGCCGCATTGGTGCTCACCTTCGGCACGATCCGGGCTTGGCGGGCACGTCGTGGCTAGAGCCCCATCGGGCCGAGCTTCAGCGCTTGAAGCGAGGATAACACAGAAACTGATTTGGAGGCGTGGGACTTCCGTCTGGATGCCTCCTGAGGGGCACCCGCTTGGCAAGCCCTCTTGAGCTAAGATACTGTCCCCGCTGCGGTCACGCGCTTGAAGAAAGAGAAGCCTTCGGGCGCATGCGTCGCTTCTGTCCTGCCTGCGACCGGGTCGTCTTCCGTGAGCACAAGGTCGCGGCCGGCGTGATTGTCGAGCGGGATGGCGAAGTCCTTCTCGTCCGTCGGCGCATGAACCCGCGGCAGGGCTTGTGGACCTTTCCCGGCGGCTTCGTCGACTTCGGCGAGAGTCCCACCGAGGCTGCTGTGCGCGAGTGTTGGGAGGAGACGGGGTTGACCGTCGAGATCACGGGCCTACTCGATGTCATCGCTGGTCAGGAGCACGAGAGCGGAGCGGATATCGTGATCGTCTACCTCTCCCGACGGGTGGGAGGTGAGCTGCGCGCTGCCGACGACGTCGATCGCGTGGCCTTCTTCTCGCCGAGGGAGTTCCCTCCGCTGGCCTTCCGTGCTACCCAAGAGGCCCTTGACAGGTGGCGTGCTGCTCGGCACGGCCGGTGAAAGCCAATCGCAGGCAGTCACGCCAAGCTCTGGGCCGACAGCCGACCCCACTGACGCCATCGACTAAGCCGCCGAAGGCTTGGTCGGCCTCAAGCAGGTGAGTAGTCGCCACGGGCCTTGGTAGTCGCTACACGCTCCAGTCGACTGCATATGGTATTGTCCTACCAGTGCAGGATCTCGCGCAGTGCCCGTGCTCTGCGTCGGCTCAGATCCACCTCCGCCCCCGTCGTCAGGCGCAGCTTATGACTTCCCTTGAACCAGGGGATGATCTCCTGGACGCGATCCAGGTTGACGATGGCAGAGCGGTGCGCGCGGAAGAAACGCGCTGGGTCGAGCCGCGACTCCAGTTCGCTCAGCGTGCGAGGAACGGTGTAGGCATCCTCTCCCGCATGCACGATCACCTCGTCGTTCTCGATGCCGATCCAGTCCACCTGCTCGACGTCCAGCACGCGGATTGTCTGGTGTCCGCACCTGCAGTCTCGCACGGCCAGCCGGGTTGCGTACTGTCCCTGGTCGGCCAAGCCGCTCAGTAATGGGGCGAGGCGCCGGGCGAAATCTCGTTCCTCGGTCAGTTCCTCGTGGGCGCGGTGGATGGCCCTTTCCAATCGCTCCTGGCTGAAGGGCTTGAGCAGATAGTCCAGCGCGTTGAATTCAAAAGCGCGTATAGCGTACGCGTCGTAGGCGGTGACGAAGATGACCCGCGGTGGCTCCCCCAAGGCCTCGATGACCTCGAAGCCGTCCAGCCCCGGCATCTGAATGTCGAGCAGGACCAGGTCCGGGGTCTGCTCCTCGATCATCTCCACGGCCTGCCGACCACTCCCAGCCTCGCCGATAAGCTCGACCCCTTCGATGTCGGAGAGCAGTCGCTTGAGCCTCTCACGCGCCGGGGGTTCGTCGTCAACGATCAGCGTTCGCATTGGTACGTTCATTCTTGCACCGGAATACGCACCGTGACCGCGGTGCCCTGCGGTTCATTGTCCCCGATCTCCAACCCATACCCCTCCCCATACGTCTTGCGCAGCCTCTGATCCACGTTGCGCAGGCCAAAGCCCGATGCCTGTTCCATGGTATGTTTTGAGGGCATCCCTGGTCCCCGGTCGGCAATCGCGATGGTCACCTGGCTCCCTTCTGGCTGAACGTGGATGCTCAGGTTGACCTGACCATCATGCCCCTGGCCGTGGCGGACGGCATTCTCCACCAGGGGTTGCAGGATGAGGCTGGGCACCGGCACATCCAGCGTCTGGGGCGCGATCTGGCGGTCCACGTGCAACCGCTCGCCAAAGCGGGCCTTCTCGATCTCCAAGTAGCTGTCCACGAAGGCCAATTCCTCCGCCAGGGGCACCATACCCCGTTCGCTGCCTACCATGATGTAGCGGAACATCTCGGCCAGCCGCTCGATCGTCGCCTCAGCCTGCGTTGGCTCGGTGTGGATCAGCTGGGCGATGGTGTTCAGCGTGTTGAACAAGAAATGAGGGTTGATCTGGGCCTTGAGCGCTCTCAGTTCCGCCTGTGTCGCCAGCGCTCGTAACTGTTCCTCCAGTTGCTCCTTCTCCTGCAAACGGCGGTAGTAGCGCAGAGCGGTTTCAGTGCCGTGAATGATGGGAAATACGATCACCATGCCGGCCAGGGCCAACCAGGCGGAAGAGGGGATGACCTGAAAGCTGAAGAGGTAACTGCAAACGAGGAGCGCCAGTGAGGCCCCCAGGACGTGCTCCAGCAGCGAGAATGTCATCTCCAGCCCTATATGTAGCCAGTCGCGTTGCACGGCTTCCAACCGGGGACGGAGAAAGGCACGATCCAACCGGTAGAGGACGTAGATCGTGCCGCTGATGGTCAGCCCGGTGATGAGCGAGGCTGGATAGTCCTGGGTGGCGAAACCCACGCTCACGCCAAAGCCAATGGCAGGCAGGAGGATCTCCACCAATAGGGTTCGCAAGATGGCTCGCTCATGCCAGCTTGCTTTCTGCTCTGTCATCGCCTTCCCCCTACTTCATACGCTCACCGTTATCATAGGCAGCAGTGCAGGCGATGTCAAATCGGATCCGCAGCGCCTGCTTCATCGACTTGGCCACCGTGTCAGCCTCTCGTAGGCGAATCCTTCTTGGCTCCCAGAATAGGAGATTTCCGCCCAGCCTCATTCTCGATGATCTCAAACCTAGCCTATTTCACACTTGCGTATGTCATGGCTATCAACCTCCATTGTCTCACTCTAGGACTCCTTGAACCGGAATAGTCTCAACCCGATGGCGAAGCAAGTCGCACCGTAGAGAATCAGAACCCCGATGTCCACCGACACGTCAGCCAGGCTGCCGCCCAGGATCATTAGCTGATTGTATCCCTCCATCGCCCAGGCAACGAGGGTGACGCGGGCCACCTGCTGTACCGCCTTGGGCATCATGAACAGCGGGAACCACGACCCCCCGATGGCCGAGGAACCCAGGATGATCAGCGTGGTGATGGGATGGATCTGCTTGCGCGATTTGATGATCGCCACTAACAGCAGCCCCAGGCTGGTGGTTGCCCAGCAGGTCGCCAGCGTGAGGAGCACCAGCCCCAGAATCGAATCGCCCAGGCTGACGTGGAATAGGAGCGTGCCGAAGGCGAACATCAGCGCGATCTGCACCACTCCGACGAGGAACTGGGCCACCAGTTTACCTCCGAGCAGCGCGACCTTGGGCAGCGGGACAATCAGCAGCCGCTTGAAGGTCCCCCGTTCTTTCTCCTCCAGAATCGTACCCGCGCCGCCAAGCACGCTGAACATGGCGAACATCACCGCGTAGCCTGGGACCATCTGGTCGAAGATGTCGAGCTCCTCTTTCGCGCTGCCGACGGTGGTGACGCCAGCGTGGACCGTGGGATTCTGCAGCCGCTCCAGGGCTGTGGCGATCACTCGCTCGGCGATCCCCTCGTAGTCCAAGACATAGCTGCCAGTGGCTCGCTGTACCTCGCTGATGACCACTTCCAGCGTCGTCTGCACGTTGGACAAGCCACTGGTGACGCCTCGCACTGTCCCCTCCAACAGCGGGGTGGTCTGTCCGCCGGGGGCGACGATCAATTCTAGGGTGGTGGGCTGGCCAGACGTGATCGCGGCGCTGAAGTCCGGGGGGATGATCACAGTGCCGGCCCGCTTGCCATCGGTCACCAGTTGGCGAGCGGTCTGGTCGTCGTACGATGTTTCCACATGCAGGTTCTCCGTCTGCGACAGGATGTCCAGCACCGTAGCGGCCATCTCGCCCCCGTCGTGGTCCACCACCGGCAAGTCCATCACCGCCGTGTCGGTACCCCCGCCGAGGTCACCGAAGACCATGCCCATGATGGTCGTCATCGCCAGGGGCAAGATGATCATCCAAACGGCAGCCATCTTGTCCTTGAATAGGAGCAACAGCTCGTTCAGAGCCACGTACAGCAACTTCTTCATCTCACGCTCCGCTCACATTTCACGCTCTACGCATCACGCAACTGCTTCCCCGTCAACTGGATGAAAACACTCTCCAGGTTCGGCTCCAGGATCTCCAGCGACGTCATGGGCATGTCCATCTCGTTGAAGAGGCGGATCATATCCAGTAGAACTCGCTGCGCATCCACGGTCTCGAACGCCAGGGTATTCTCGCGACGGTTGACAGCCTTGACCTGGGGCAGAGCTTTCAGACGAGCCACTATCCCGTCATCCACGTCCTTGACCCCGATGTGGATGATGCCTGTGCCCAGAGTGTTGATCAGGTTCTGTGGGGTATCGAGGGCGATGATCCGCCCCTCGTCCATGATGGCCACACGATGGCACAGAAGCTCGGCCTCCTCCATGTAGTGCGTGGTGTAGAGGATGGTCAATCCCTGGTGGTTAAGTTCTCGGATGTTCTCGAAGATGGCGTTGCGGGACTGCGGGTCCACACCCACCGTCGGCTCGTCCAGCATCAGGAAGCGAGGTTCACTCAGCAAACCCGCGGCCAGGTTCAGCCGCCGCTTCATCCCGCCGGAGTAGTGCTCCACCCGCCTGCGGGCGTGTTCGGTCAGGCCCACCAACGCCAGCAGTTCGCTAATGCGTTGCCCTAACCGGGCCCTGGGGACGTCGACCATGCGCCCGAAGAAACGCAGATTCTCCACTGCGTCCAGGTCGGGGTAGAGGGCGATTTCCTGCGGCACTACGCCGATAGCCCGCTTGACCGCCCCTGGCTCGGTGGTGACGCTGTGGCCGGCGACGGTGACCTCCCCTGCCGTCGGCTCGGCGTATGTGCAGAGCACGTTGATCGTGGTCGTCTTCCCCGCGCCGTTGGGCCCCAACAGCCCAAAGATCTCCCCCCGTCGGATCTCAAAGCTGATGCCATCGACGGCACGGACGCCACGCTTTGAATCTCTTCCTGAGCGGCCCAACCGCCTTGGGCTTGGCCGAAGGGCTGCCGAAGGGTCACCGTAGTGCTTGTGCAGGTTGTCAACTACGACCACTTTTATTCTCTCCTCCTCGTGTCTGCGCACGAGGACTGTCCGCTACGTGACGTAACACGTGTGCCAAGGCCGCCGCGGTGCCCAGGGGATAGAGACGGACTCGGTGATCTGCCGTCTCCCCACCCGCCACAATCCGGGCACCCTCGGCAATCAATTCGCTTAGCGTCGGTTTTCGCTGCGGCCCCCGAACCACCTGCTCCGCCGTCAAGGCGATGACACCGAGCACCTCGTCCGGCGGCAGGTCTTGAGGCAGGCCACACAAGCGCGCCCTGTAGATCACGATGCGGTACAGCTCGCCCGCCCGCGGGGTACCTGACGGATGGATCATCTCGTAGAACGCAAAGGGTCGGGGCCGGTCAACGACGTCCAGCTGTTGCACCGAACCGTCGTGGGGAACGTACCAGGTCGTCGGAGCTGACAGGATTTGAACGTCCGTTCCAACCTCCTCGTGCGCCTCGCGGTGAGCGCACGTCAGCCAATCCTCGCCAGCCTCTCGATGGCCGCCGATGCCAGCATAGAACAGCTCTCCAGGAGGACAGAAATACCGCGTCCCGGCGAGGAAGAACAGATAGCGTCCCTCATCGTCCTGCAGAGCAAGACCAGCGCCGGCCTCCGCGCTGTTGGGCACAAAGTCTGCAATCACCTTTAGCATCTTTACCCTCCTCTTCTGCGGCGCAGGATGAGCTGCACAATGCCGGTCACAAAATTCACCCGGGGCACTCTCTCTATGTAGTGTCTGTAGGCATCGCCAGACTTCTCGATGCAGTACTGATCGGCCTTGAAGGTATCTGCATGGGCCAACACCATTGAAGGCAGGCCCAGGACTACGCTGGTCCAATGCTGCGCGATCAACATGACGCCCAGGTTGATCAACAGCCAGGCGGTGCCGCCCTGTGGATGGCGCACGATGGCGTAGATGCCGGTGTCTACCAGGACGGTGGTTTTGACGTAGCTCTCTCCCTTGGCGACGCCACCCTTGCGGCGGAAGGTGATGATGGGCAACATGCCGAAGATGCCGGCGGTCCACACGCAGATCCATCCAGCCCACTCGAGCGCTTCGGAGCCAGGGCGATGGAGGAAGAAGGCCAGGACGATCTGTGCGACCGTCAGCACGCCCGCGATGGATGACAGCAGAAAGGGATGCAGGCGGTCATAGAACAATTCCTCAAAGCGTTTCATCTCCATTCTCTTCTCCTTCGCTTGGTCTCCCGCTCTGGTGCTCCTGACCACTGAGCCTTGTGACGGCGACGCAATATGACATCAATCCCCATCTACTCCCTCCCCCTGGTCAGGAGGATCTGACCAATCTCTCGCTCCAGGGCTGCGGCCTCGCGCAGCGTGTTCGCGATCCGCTGCGCCTCGGATTGATCAGCCACGCCGTCCTCCAGTTCGGCCAGAGCGTCTTTGTAGCGGTCTGCCGCCCCGTCGAACAGGTCCGCGGCGCGCTCAACGTCCATCTGTCCGCTGAAGGCCGTGCGCAGATAGGCTGCATTGCTGCGGCGCGTGTAGGATGCAGCCTCGATCCCGCAGCGTAGGCCGCCGAAATCGGTGTTCGTGAGGTCCAACTCAGCCCAGCGTTCCTCAACGTCCGCTGCCAGCGCTTCGATGGCGTCCGCACCCTGGAGGGGTCCGAATCGCGAGCCACCAGCGAGCAACTCCCCGTTGCGCGCCCAGACTGGGTTTAAGTCTCGTTCAGCCGGCCCCGCCTCGAAGATCGTCAAGGCATAGCGCCAGGGAGTCGAGAACGCCCCACTCCAATTCGCCACCGCATCGAGCAAGGTCCGCTCCGCGACCCAGATGCCCTCCTCGCCGGGCGGTAGGTACTGCAACTCATCCACCGTCTCGTAGTAGAAGAAGCCGCCCTCATCGTACCCCACCACGACCTCACTGTGGGCGCTGGCGCACGGCTCCATCTCCGGCAGCATGCAGCCGTTCAACGCCACGCGGACGGGATAGCCTTGGGAAAGGTGGGTGCGCAGCGCGTCGAGATACAACGATGGATCGTCGGTGACGTAGGTGCGGCGCACGAGTCCCAGGTAAGGGGCGGCGATGCCGAATCCGGCCTCGGGGTCGGCGTAGGGCATAAACGCCCATCGTTCTGGCTGCCGAGACGCCCCGTACGTGAACCCGGTCAAGAAGCAGAAATGCTCGGCGGGCTCGTCGATCCCGTGCCGCGCCGCGATCATGGCCAGGCTGTTGCTCTGGCAGAACCATTCCCGGGTGGCGATCCAGGGAACGTCGTCCAGGTGATACTCGGTCGGGAATGTCCCGACGGCATCTCGCGTAAGGCGTATCGGCTCCCGCGTCTGTCGCATATACATCCTGGCGAAGAAGCCGGGCGCCGCGAGCCACAGCGCCACGCAGGCAATGGCGACCACCGCCACGGCGATGCCGACGATCAGCCATACCCCTCTGCGTCTGCTTTGCACCACATTCACCTCCTGTCCTCCTAACGGTGGCACCCACAGGCAAGCCCAGATGCCGGTCACGAACATGAGCAGGACGAGCCCCATGATGACTCGCAGGTCCTCTTGCCCGCTCTCCTCCTCCAGTATCCGCCCTTGGTACGTAGTCACACCTCTGACGCATCCTACTCTCGGCCTGCAAGAGTTATGATAGCAGACTGCGGAGGGAAAAGTCAACGGTTTCGTGATGAACGGCCAAATGTGGGGGTGAACGGTATGATTGCGAGAGGGAGCGGTTCTGATCTTTACTTGACACGCCAAGCCGTTCGCGGTATCCTGTCAACTGCCCCAATGGCGCCGGATCAGCGCCTGGGGCGCTGATGTATATGCACAGGAAATCGGGACTATCTGGGACAGCGTTAGCGGCTTTGGCACTCAGCGTGCTGCTGGTGGCCGGGACTCTGGGAGTAGTTCTGGTCAGCCCCACCTATGGTCGCTGGGAGATGCCCGAGTTCATCGCGCCGATTGAGCGCCCGGACGCCTTGGCCGTCCGATGGGCCGTCGGCCGTAAACCGACGCCCACCGCTGTCCCGCTGCCGGACGAGGTAGACGTTCCGATTCTGATGTATCACTACGTGTCCGAGCTGCCCCCCGACGCCGACGTGTACCGCCGCGATCTGACCGTCTCGCCCGATGCCTTCGAGGCTCAACTCCAGTATCTGGGCGACGCCGGCTACCATCCGATCACCCTTACCGATCTCTATCTAAACCTGACCGAGGGATATCCGCTGCCCGAGAAATCGATCGTGCTCACCTTCGACGATGGCTACCGCGATGCCTACGAGGTTGTGTTTCCCACGCTCCTCGATCGTGGGTTTCCGGCCACCTTCTTCGTGCTGGCCACGCCCGCTCACCAGGAGAGCGAGGAGCACCTGACGTGGGCACAGGTGACGGAGATGTCGGAAGCAGGCATGTCGATCCAGGCCCATGGACGGGATCACGTCGATCTACGGGGGCGCTCCTACGACTTTCTCGTCTATCAGATCCTGGGCATCAGGGAGGCAGTTGAATACCACACTGGGCAGGTTCCGCGCTTCTTCTGCTACCCATCGGGCCGTCGCGACGACGACGTCATCAATGTGCTGAAATCGGCGGGCTACTGGGGCGCGGTCACGACCGAGTGGGGGCGGACGCATACCAGGGAGAGCCTCTTCGAGATGCCGCGTGTGCGGATTCGGGGCGACGATAGTCTGGCGAGCTTCATTGCGAAGCTCGAGGGTGAGGAGTAGTTGACGAGGGACCCCGCAGACTTATCCTGCTGCGGGGTCGCCTGCTAGCTACCCCGACGCGGCCAGGTCGCCAGACCACCTGCTCGTAGTGCGCTACGCAGCAGCGGGGAGTAGCGCCCCCACCGCCACCTTCATCACGCTGACCCCTCGGCTTGTCGGTGGGGGGTTCCGGTTCCCGGCCCTCCTCTCTCACATCTCCCCGACGAGGGCCTCCTGGGGACCCACGCTAGGGTCTACCGCTCAGCTTCACAGGTGACCACGCTCCGACCCTCTTGGTCCGTGTGGACCTCAAATCGGTCGCCCTCAAGTTCCAGAATGATGCGGTAGCCTGGCGTGATGACCTGAGCGTACATCTTCCCCGGCTCCGGACAACCCAGGCTGGCGTCTGGCCATTCGACCGGTTCGACAGATACGACCTCAATCTCCTCTTGGGAGACGCCGATCTCGTCGGCAAGATGGGCCACCGCGGCTGCTGGCCCCCGCTCCAACCTCTGTCCGCACATGACGGCCGTCTGTCCGCTCCTGTCGGTATGCACCTCGTATTGCCTCTCGCCAAGGCGTAACCGGACCCGATAGCCCGGTGTGACCACCTGGGCGTAGGCTTGTCCCGGTTGCCGGCATCCCAAACTGGCATCGGGCCATTCGACCGGCTCGATGGCAACGACCTCGATCGCCTCGACGGAGGCGTCTAGCTCGCTGGCGAGACGCGCCTTGGCAGCTGCAATCACCTGAGCCGTCCCTTCAGAGGGGGGTGCGATCGGGCTCTCACCTTCCTCTGACCGATTCAGTGGTGGGGTTGCCGGGGGGGATAAGGGGCTCTCCTCGGCTGTTGGCACCAGGGAGGGTGAGCTCGTCCCCGCGTCGGGAACGGGTTCGGCGCCCGACCCACAAGCTGCGGCTGCAAGCGCGAGCAGAAGCAATGTCGCAAGACGGCGTGTGTTCATTCGTCCTCCTGTATCGTTCGATCCTACCTGCCGACGCAGTGCATCGGCGGTTTCACCCGTCTGATCCATAGACGTGCTTGGAGGGACGAATGTTCCGTCCAAGAGGGAAGCAGGAAAGCCGAAGGGATGACCGCCCCTCGGCTTTCTGTTCTCACGGCAGGAACGTTACGCGTCCGGTGCCTCTTCGTCCCTCTCGCCCAGACCCGCTGGCTCAGGCGGTCGCTCAGCCAGGACAGGAGGCGGTGGTTCAGCTAGCCCTCCGGTTGCAGGGGGTGGCGGGGGAGGCTCGGGAATCTCCCCACTCTCGCCAGGGGCGTACGGCGTCGTGCCGAAACGGGTCAATACCGCGGCGCCGAGGCCAAGGCAGCCAATGACGGTCATCAGCAGCCACCCAAGGGGGGCCAGGCAGAAGGCAGCACTGAGTCCCATCGTGATCAGGGTGATGATCAGGGTGCCCAGGCTGGCGACCCACAATGATTCGGCCTCTCTGGCGCCCAGCGCCTCCAGCACCCGCCCTCCAATCCGGGCCCCGATTGCCACCCAGCCGAATAGGCCGGTGGCCCCGAGGGCCAGCGCGATTAGCGCCGCAGCCGGGGAGAGGCAGATGGTAATCGCCAGGGCAATGATCAGCGTGACACTGGCAACCAGCGTCAGGAAGCCAATGCCCAGGCTGGCCCCGGGCGACTGGAAGGCGGTGTGCCCGACCCGAGCCGTCGCCTCGGGCCAGATAAGCGCCACCACTCCGCCGATTGCCGCGATGACCAAGACGGTGACCATGGTCCGTACGATTCGGAGGATCCACCTCAGGAGTTGCTCCGGGGCCGACAGCCAGAACGGCTCCCGTTCGGGGACCGGTATCTGTACTCGGAAACCCGGCGCGGTCCACTGCCCGAAGGGAATCCTGCGTAGAGACAGGCCTTCTACGATGTCCCCATCCACCCGAGCGCCTATCTCTCGCTCGACGTCGCAGTTCCAGCTGCAGACGACGTCGCCTCTTACTAGGGCATTCGTGCCCAGGCGGATGTCTCCGTTCGCCGCGACCAGATTCCCCTCGACTACCCCGTCTGCGTCAGCCCTACCGTTCCAGACGACGACGTCCCCGTTGATGTGGCTGTCGGATTCGAGGGTCACGTCGCCGTTGAAGACCACCAGGTCCCCGTCCAGATGAGCTCCTGCGGCCAGCGTATAGTCTTCATTCCAGATGACGACCCCGTCGTCTGGTGGGTTAGTGGCCGCCGCCACCGTCCTTGTTGGGAGCGCGAGTCCTGCGAGAGCCAGGAGCGCTACCAGAACCAGCCATTGCTTCTTCATCTTCACTCCTCCGTTCTCAAGATCATTCTCTGGCGCTTTCATCGATCAAACGGACGTTGCCGATGCCGGTCACCACGTCGATGGTCAACTCCATCTCGGTCTCTCCGAAGGCATCGTTCGTATACGTGTCCCCCATCTGTCTCAGCCCGTACGCCTCCACGTTCGCGAGGCCGCCTCTCATCTTCACTTTCACACCCACGTCGGTAGGCAGGCGCACCGTAAGCGCCCCGGCTCCGGCTCTGATCGTGATATCGGCGGAGCGAGACCAGCGTCCGGTCAGGTCGACCGAAATGTCGCCGACGCCGCCCTGAAGCCGCATCGACTCAGGGCTGGCGTTCCCGACCCCCAGCACCTCGATCTTCGAAGCTCCCGTATCCAACGTGAACTGATCCATCACCACAGGATTCGGCTTGTCGAAGCGCAGCACGAAGTTTCCCGCTCCGATGTCCACGTCCAGGTGCGAGACCTGCAGATCGGTGAAGTCGAGTCCGCCTTCCCCAGCCCCGGCCCGGATGGTGACGTCCAGAGGCACCTGTGGCGAGAGCTCAAGCTCCCATCTGTTGCGTACACTGCCGCTGGGGATACCCCACTTGTCCTCGTCGCCGCCCTGCGTGACCGTCAGGTGATCTCCTTCGCGGACGATCTCTGGGGCCCATCGGTCGACGTTGTAGCGAAAGGTACCCGCCAGCAACTCGTCGGAGACACCGGCCTCAAGCTCGAGCTGACCGGCGCCAAAGACGAGGTCGATGGTAGCCGACTCGGCGCCAGCGAGGGGAACGCTGTGTCTCTCTTCCTCCATCTCTCCAGCCTCTATCGTCGGGACCCTTATGTCAAGGTCCGGTATGCTCGGCGTGATGGTACATGCCAATGTACTGATCAACACCACCGAGGCGGCCAGTCCTATCGTTCGTCTCTTCACGTTCATGTCTCCTCCTATCCGTACTTGTTGCCATGTTTCTTTGATGGCTCTCTATCGATGTGCGGCCTGCAGTCTGCGCATCGTCGCGATCCACAACCCGTTCAGAGCCAGGGCGACGAGAAGGCTGGTCGCACTCAGCACGGCAAACGGTAGCGAGAACTGATTGAGCAGGATCAGCGCTGTGCGGCTCACGGCATCGAGGAGGGCCAACAACTGCGTCACGGTCTCCAAACCCCCTGTGAGCAATATGGCTGCGACAGCCAGGTTGTCCACCACGGTCAGGACGAGCGGGATCAACACCAACACCGCTAACGCTGTGGTCCCCACAGCCAGCGCGAGGCCTCCGGCGATGGCCCGCCGTGCTTGCTCTTGCCGCTCGATGCGTGATGTGACTCGGACGTGCAGATGAGACGGAGCAGCGCTCATCGGCGCTGACCTGAACAACAGGTCGAGTGCCTTCATCTGCTGCCATGTAGTTTGACATGCACTGCACGATGCCAGATGATCCTGCAGGCGCAACATGTCTGTATGGTCGAGGCGATCATCCAATCGCGCTGACATCATACGGCCGGCCTGTTCACAACGCATACGCTTCTCCCTCCATCTGCTCCGCCAGGGTGCGTCGGGCTCGATAGAGCCTTGACTTGACGGCGCTGACCGTCAGACCCAGCACTTCAGCGATCTCCCGGTAGGGGCAATCGTACCAGTAATGGAGAGTCAACGCTGCTCGATCCGTGGGCGGAAGCCCGCTCAGCAGCTCTTGGATCCAGGCTTCTCGATCCCGGTCTGTCACCACCGCCTCTGGATTGGGGCTGGCACTGGCCAAGCGTACCGGCTCCGCGATCTCCTCCTTGAGCGGTAGCCAGTCGATGCGCTGGCGCCTCAGCCGGTCGATGCAGTAATGAGAGGCGATGGAGAACAACCACGAGCTGAACGGTCGTTCTGGATCGTAGCTATCCAGGTGCCTGTAGGCCCGGATGAACGCTTCTTGAGCTGCCTCCTCGGCCTCCGACCGATTGCCCAGCATTCGGTAGGCCAGATTGTAGATGGGGGTCTGGTAGACCTCAACCAAGTGCCCGAAAGCTTTCTTGTCCCCCCTTCGAGCGGCATCGATCCATCGCTCTTCGTCAGCCACGCAGTCGCTCCGCGGAATCTCACTCTCTCCAGAATCTGGCACCATACACTACGTATTATAGGTGCACAAGGTTGCAGATGGAAGCGGCGGGCGACCGGTTGCCTAACATCAGGATAGCGAGTATACTTACCGCATTCAAGTGAACTCACTCCAGCCCGGGAGACAGACGATGTGGCGAGTCTACTACTCTCCGACCAGCGTTGATGATGCTCTGCGCCTGCTGGCCGAGCACGGACCAGATGCTCGCATCATCGCTGGTGGAACCGACCTGGTCGTCGAACTGCAGCGGGGCACTCGAGAGGTCGAAGTGCTGATCGATGTCACGCGCATCGGCGGGCTGAATCAGGTATCCCTCGATGACGGGTTTGTCCACGTGGGGCCGACGGTGACGCACAACCAAGCTGTGGCCTCACGCTTGTTGTCCGAACGAGGCTTTCCGTTGGCCCTGGCATGCTGGCGCGTCGGTACGCCGCAGTTGCGTAATCGTGGCACGGTTGCCGGCAATCTCATCACCGCCTCTCCAGCCAACGACACCATTGCAGCGCTCTGGGCCCTGGACGCGCGGCTCACGCTGCGCAGCGTGGATGGCGAACGCACGCTGCCTTTCGCGGACTTCTATCAGGGTGTCCGCGAGACGGCTCTCAAACCCGACGAGATGGTATCCGACATTGTCTTCCCTGCCCTGGCGCCAAATCAGCGTGGAACATTTGCGAAGCTGGCTCTTCGGCGCGTTCACGCGGTCTCGGTGGTCAATGCCGCGGCAGTCTTGACCTTTGACGAGGACGTGGTCACTCAGGCTCGCATCGCGATGGGCAGCGTGGCGCCCACCGTCGTTCGTGCTCGTGAGGCTGAGAGCGCACTGGTGGGACGGGAGTTGGACGAGCACAGTATCGAGAGAGCGGCCGAGCTGGCCGCTAAGGCCACCTCCTGTATCGACGATCTTCGGGCCGGCGCTGATTACCGTAGGGACGTGATCCGGGTGCTGGTGCGTCGAGCGCTCTCCTCCCTGGGTGAGAGCGATGAGCACAATCCGTTTCCCGACCCGGCGCCGATGCTGTGGGGGGCCACGAGGGGATCCTATCCGCGTCTGGCCGGGAAGACGATCTGCCACCAGTGTGAGGGGCTTGAGCCCATCGAGTGCACGGTCAATGCAGAGAACGTCGTGGTACAGGGAGCCAACAACAAGACGTTGCTCGACATGCTGCGCGAGGACGTGGGGCTAACGGGAACCAAAGAGGGCTGCGGCGAGGGCGAATGCGGGGCTTGTACCGTTTGGATGGACGGTATCGCGGTGCTGGCCTGCCTGACGCCCGCCCCTCGTGCCCACGGCACTCAGATCGTCACCATCGAGGGCCTCGCCGAGGGCGATGAGCTCCACCCGGTCCAGCATGCCTTCATCGATGAAGGCGCCGTTCAGTGCGGCTACTGCACCCCCGGGTTCGTGATGGCTGGCGCGAGCTTGCTGAAGGAGATTCCAACGCCTACCCGAGAGCAGATAGAGGTCGGGCTGAGCGGGAACCTTTGTCGCTGCACAGGCTACTACAAGATCGTGCGGGCCATCGAGAGAGCAGCGAGAGGGAATGGCCAATGATAGATGGGCAGATGAAAGGAATGTCTCCCGCTGCCGGCTGACGTTCTTCGCCGCAGTAGCTGCTCCACTGGTTGTTAGCGGTCCATTCGAGTATGGAAAGAACCGTCCCCACCACTGGGAGCGAAGAGATCTCGCTCTACATGCGCACCTACTACTCGCTCCTGCGCACCACGGACGAGGTGCAGGTACGCTCTCTTGTTGAGTCGCATCTGGGCATGAACTCCTCCCTCCACGTCAAAGCCCGCCGGGAGGAGCCGGACGCGGCAGTCCTCATCTATTGCTCGCTCAGGCTCCCCCACTCCATTCGTCAGACCAGGCTGGTGGTGATGGGGCAGTCGCAGCGGGTTTTCGCCCGGCGAGGGTACGCCGACGTGGAACAATGGGAATCGGTCAGCGCGCCTGGTCGGCGGCGCCGCACCTTCTTCGACGGCCATGAGACGATGGCCGTCTTCATTGCCAGCGTTTCCGACATCGACGACCTTATACCGATGCTGACCGCCTTCCAGATCGAGTGGAACAAGATACATCGGCGATTGCACGACCATCCCCTGTTGGACCGGCTGGCAGCGCACTGCACCACGGGTGAACCCGAGTGGGAGACGCTGCGGCACGAGATCTCGGATGTGCTGGCCCTGGGCCCTGATGATGTCAATCGCCTGGAATCAATCTGGGGTGACGAGTTTGCGGCTCTGTTGCGGGATGTAGGGCGCGAACCGAAGCGCTTCGCTGTGCGTCTCCTGGCCGGGTCCCGAGTCGACTACCGCAAGGCCACGCGTCGTTGGTGGAACTTCATCGCCGATCGATCGCCCGTCGACCTGAGCGAAAGACCCGTCTATTTCATCTCCAGCAACGTACACAGTGTGATCAACCTGCTCTCGGGTTTTGCGCTCCGCCGTGAGCAGGAGCTCCTCGAGTTTCTTGAGGACGAAGGCAGGCATGCGTTGTTGGAGGAGTACTCTCGTATTCGCCGGGGAGAGGTTCCGTCACGCCACGAGAATCTGCTCTACTTCGTCCTGCGCGACTTCATGGCAGCTCGGCGCGGCGAGGACGTGTGGTACGAGCGGGAGGAAGAGGAGGCCCTCTGCGGCGTCAAGCACATCGATAGCCATCACGTCTTCGACGTCGAGGCGCAGCTGATCGAAGTATCTCGACTGCGTCCTGATTGGTTTGATCCGCGCCTCGAGATGTCGAATCTCGGTGGCCTGGCCCAGAGCGATGCCGTGATCGTCAACATCGATTATCCATTGGGAATGGGAGGATATCACATCCTGTCGCAAGTAGCGACCAGCGTTGATGCATTGCGCGGGGTGTACGTCCTGGGGAAAGCGGCCACTCTCAACGGACGTATTGGCGACGTCATGATCCCTTACGTCGTCCACGACGAGCATTCGCGCAACACGTACCTGTACAACAACTGTTTCAGCGCTGCTGATGTGGCACCGTACCTGGTGTATGGTACTGCGCTTGACAACCAGAAGTCCATTAGTGTGCGGGGGACATTCCTCCAGAACGAGCGCTACATGGACGTCTTCTACCGCGAGGGGTATACCGATATCGAGATGGAGGCCGGGCCGTATCTTTCGGCCGTGTACGAGGCGGTGCGTCCGACACGCCACCCGACGAATGAGATCGTCACGCTCTATGCCGACGCAGTGCCGTTTGACATCGGCGTAATTCACTACGCTTCGGACACTCCGTTGAGCAAGGGGAAGAACCTGGGAGCTCAGCGTCTTTCTTACTTCGGGGTGGATTCGACGTACGCTGCGTCAGTGGCCATTCTACGCCGGGTGTTGAGGCTGGAGACGAGACACGCATAACCAGGACCACAAGGAGTCCCTATGACGAATATCGTCGGACGGTCGATTACCCGCGTGGACGCTCGTGCCAAGGTCACCGGCGCGGCGAAGTACCCCAGCGATTTTGTGATGGAAGACATGCTCCACGCCAAGATCCTGTTTGCCGGGCGACCCCACGCCCGCGTGCTCAGCATCGACACATCGGCAGCAGAGGAGCTAGCGGGCGTGGTGGCGGTTCTCACCGCCAAGGACGTCCCGGTGAACGAGTATGGATTGCAGACTCGGGATCAGCCGGTGCTTTGCGGCCCAGGGTCTGACCAGCCCAGCGGTGGTGGGCCGCCCAGCGATGCTGGGCCGCCGGGCGCTGATGTGGTGCGCTTTGTGGGCGACCAGGTGGCTCTGATCGTGGCCGAGACCACACGCGCTGCCGCTCGCGGCCGCG
>JAWLCP010000031.1:0-29920 GCA_041687115.1 Anaerolineae bacterium | reverse complement strand
ACCACCAGAGCGACTTCCTTCACCACCTGGCGACCTACAGCCGCGGCAACCTGGGCGTCGCCTGGGCCATCTGGCGCACCGCGCTCAGCAGCGAGCCGGTGGCCGACGTGCCCGACGAAGAGGAGGCGGATCAGCAGATGGTCGGGCGGACGATCTGGGTGACGCCCTGGTCGCACGTGGAGCACCCCACCCTGCCGGCCGGGGCCGGGCGCGACACCGCCTTTGTGCTCCACGCCCTGCTGCTCCACCGTGGCCTCGTCACGGAGATGCTGCCGCGGCTACTGCCGATGACCACCACCCGAATCAGGGAGATCCTGAATGCCTTGCGGGTAGCGGGGCTGGTCTCGCGGGACCGAGAGCTCTGGCAGGTGACCGCCACGGGCTACCCTGCCGTGCGGGAGTTCCTGCAGAGAAACGGCTATCTTACCGACGCTTTCTAAAGGTACAGCGCGCACAGAGATGATCCATGAATGGACCGGAAGGCGTGATCGGCATCGTGGGCGACTTGAGCGAGATCAACCTGGTACAGGTGGCCGCAATCATCATGGGGGCCTGGCTGTTGATCGTCATCAGCCAGCGCGTGCTGACCCGGCTCGGCGATGCGTTCTCGGGACGCAGACGGCACACCGTGCTGGCGGCAGTGCCGGTGGTGCGGCTGGTGGTGCTGGTGGTGGCAATCGCCCTGCTCCTCCCCCGCCTGGTGGAGCCCACGTTTGAGAACCTGCTGGCCCTGCTGGGCGCGCTGGGCCTGGCCCTGGGCTTCGCCTTCAAGGACTACGTGAGCAGTCTCATCGCCGGCGTCGTCACCCTCTACGAGATGCCCTACCGCCTCGGCGATTGGATCGAGATCGACGGGGCCTACGGCGAGGTGAGGTCGATCGGGATGCGCACCGCCGAGATCGTCACGCTGGACGACACGGTGGTGCTGATCCCACACCTGATGCTGTGGGACAGACTGATCTACAACGCCAACGACGGCACGACCCACCTGCTCTGTGTCACCGAGTTCTACCTGCACCCCCAGCACGACGCAGCGCAGGTCCAGGATGCGCTCCACCGCGTGGCGCTGACCAGCCCCTTCCTGGAGCTATCCCAACCGATCAGGGTGTCGGCCCGAGAGAGGCCGTGGGACACCCAGTACCGCCTCAAGGCCTATCCCATCGACCCGCGCGAGCAGAACCGCTTCCGGACGGACCTGACGACGCGCGGCAAGGCAGCTCTGCTCGATCTGGGGGTGGCGTTCGCCACCGTCCCTCCGCTACCCGACGGAACAGACCGTGCCGCTTAGAGAGCGGCAGATCATTCCTCTATTTGCGGTGGCTCATTTCAGCCACCACCTGTCGACCGGGGTGCTGGCGCCCCTGTTGCCCCTGCTGCGCGAGGATCTCGAGCTCAACTACTTCCAGGCGGGGGTACTGGTTTCCTCCCTGGGTCTGTCCTACGGCTTCGGTCAGATCCCTATGGCCCTGCTGGCAGACCGGTTCAGCGAACGCTCGCTCATCGTGGCGGGCCTGGTGGGCACCGCGCTGGCCAGCGCGGCCGTGGGCCTGACGGACTCGTACTGGCAGTTGGTACCTTGCCTGATCGCGCTAGGGCTTCTGGGGGCCACGTATCACGCGCCGGTGTCGTCGTTTCTCTCGCAGTCCGTCCCGCCGGCGCGCCGAGGACGCTCGCTGGGCACCCACACCATCGGGGGCAGCGCCAGCTTTCTCGTCACCCCGGTGCTGGCCGTATCCATCGCCAGCTGGACGGGCGCCTGGCGCTGGTCGTTCGTCCTGCTGGCCATCCCCACGCTGGTGATGGGGCTGGTGCTCTGGTGGGCCACGCGGACCCGTCACAAGACCCGGCGAGGTGCGGAGGAAGGCGAGCTGGCCCTGTCAACCGGCGGTTCGAATCCGGGCCAGGGAGCTGCGGACGTCGCGCACCCCTCCGTCGGCTGGGGGGAGATACTCCGCGCCATCGGGACTCTGGCCCTACTCTCAGTCATCCTGCAGGTGGTCCTATCCAGCGTCCACTCCTACCTACCGCTCTACCTGGTGGACCGCCACCGGGTCAGCCCGGAGTACGCGGGCATCGTGGTCGGCCTGGTGGCCGGGGCGGGCGTCCTGGGTGCTCCTCTGGGGGGTGCCGTCTCCGACCGGCTGGGCCGCAAGTGGGTCATTCTCCTCTCCGTTCTGCTGGCGGGCCCCCTGCTCTTCGTGGCACTGCGGGTGCCAGCCAACGTGTGGCTGCCGCTCTCGCTGACGCTGTACGGGGTGAGCGTCAGTGCCCGGATGCCGGCCATGGAGTCGCTCATCGCCGACGTGGTTCGGCCGGACAGGCGCGCCACGGTGCTGGGCATATACTACCTGATGGGGCAGGAGACATCGAGCGTGGTCACGCCTCTGGTGGGCCGCCTGATCGACGTGAGTGGCCCCACTCCCGCGTTTACGGGGCTCGCACTGGGGTTGTGCGCGGTGTCGGTGGTTGCCCTGGCGTTCAGGAAGCGGATCTAGTTGTGAATGGGACGCAGATGGACGCAGATTGTCAGGATCGGGGTTCGGGGGGTGTAGGAGCGCCCACACGGGTTCGACGCAAGGACACCGGGGAGCAAGGACCCAAGGCAGGTATGTGACGGGATGCAGGCTGGCACGGGTCGAGGGGCGGTTCAGCCTGAGCCACTCGGGAGCTTGATGGTGAAGGCAGTCCCCGTCCCGAGCTGCTCTACACCCGGATGATACCGCCGTGGGCCTCCACCAGTTGGCGGCCGATGCCGAGGCCCAGGCCGCTGCCCCGGCCTGAGCCCGGCGGTCCTGAGCGGCTCATTAGGATCTCTGAAGAGGCCGCACAGGGTCTCGTGGACAAAGGCCCCGCTCCGAACGTGGGCGCGATCTCTCAACATCGTTCGTTTCTCCTGTGAGGACACGTGGTGAATCTCCGAGCTCCGATGTGCAACCCTAATGGTTCTCTGTAGGTCGGCTTTCCATAGCCGACGCTTTCCAACAGGCTACATTGTCGGGAAGCACCTCCTGAGGTACGCGAAGTGCGAGGGCTCGGCTTCAACAAGAGAGGGGCGGCCAGCTCGCGCCGGTCGCCCCTCGGCCAACACCTATCGATCGCTATTCTACCTCGTCTTCGCGGAGTTGGCTACTCCGTCGGGTGGCAAACCCGACTACCGTCGATCACCCGCCCTCACGACCGCCGGCTCTGGCCTCCCTAGACCGGCGATTGCGTCGCCACGGGAGGTCCCGGCACCTCGCACACAGGTTACTTGCAGTCCGGACGCGGGATGTAGAGCCCGACCTTGGCGGTCTGACCGGCGGAGGTGACGGACGCCTCGCCGACCATGGCCCCGCCCTTCGAGGTGAGCTCAAAGGTCATGGGACCGGACGTGGGACCGCCTTTGACCTCCCGCTCCCACGCATACGCGTACACGCAGTCCCCCCCATATCCGCGGACGAAGACGGTCGCCTTCCATCCGGTCGCGGTACAGACACGGTCCACGTACCAGGCATCGAGGCGCAGAGGCCCTCCCTCGCAGACGGTAGGTGGCGTAGGCGTCACCGGAGGAGTAACGGCGTTGCTGAGCCGCTCGACGTTGAGCCGCATCATGGCGGCCTGGAGGCGCTCGAAGTACTCGACCTGCACCGTATGCGTGCCGGGGGAGAGGCTGACCTCGCCCGCGCGCGTGCCGCGCATCGGCGTCCAGGCATCGATGATCCGCTGCCCGTTCACACTGACCCGCACACCGTCGTCGCTGGTGGTGGTGAAACGGTAGCGACCGCCCTGGAAGAGGAAGGTGCCCGTCCAGCGCACGGAGAACTTGTCGCGATTGACCCCGGCCGCTGGAGCGGCCCAAGCCCAGTTGAAGTCCAGGGCGGCGTCCGTCCGCGCGACGGCTGGCGACCCGGAGAGATCGAGATTGTTGAAGTACTCGCCCCGCCACGGGCCCAGCTTGACTGTGACGGGTGCAGGTACCGGGGTGGGTGCCGGCGTAGGCGCGACGGGAGGCGCAGCTGTTCCAGCGGGCTTCCACCAGAACTGGATGCGGGCCAGGCCGGTGCGCTCGAAGTACGCCACCTTGAGCTGGTGTGTGCCCTCGAGATAGATCCCGTCCACGTACTGGTACTCGTACTCCATCGGCCGCCAGTAGTCCATCAGCAGGCTGTCGTCCAGCCACACCCGCACGCCGTCGTCCGACATCACGTTGAAGCGATAGGTGCCGGGGCTGAACGTGACGCTCCGCGTCCAGATGGCGGAGAAGTGATCGTCGGGCATCCAGTCGGCGGGCGCGCCCTCCCCCCAGTCGAAGTTGATCTCCGCGTCGTCGCGGACGAGGGCGGGGCCTCCGCGGAGCTCGGCGTTGTCGTAGTAGCGGCCCTCCCAGCCGGCGAAGGCCCCCAGACGGTTCCACCAGACGTGAGCGCTGGCCTCCCCACCGTGATCGTAGTACTCGACGACGACCGTGTGCTGACCCTCCGCAAGGGTGATGTCCCCGGTATGGGTATTGGGCAGCTTCTGATCGCGCCAGGCGTCCACGACGCGGGTGCCGTCGACGAGGATGCGCACCCCGTCGTCGCAGCTGGCATAGAAGCGGTACGTGCCAGCGGTGAAGCCCATGGTACGGGTCCAACGGACGGAGAAATCGTCGGCCGGGACCTTATCGTGAGGGCTGCCGTCCCTCCACGCGAAGTCGACCGCCGGGTCGTAGCGCACCAGGACGGGGGTGCCGGACAGCTTTCGATTGTCGAAGTACTCAGCTCGCCAGACGGCACCGCCGCTGATCCGCTCCCACGAGACCTCAACGCGGGCCCCGCCGGTGCGCTCGAAGTATTCCACGCGCACGGTGTGGTTGCCCCGGCTCACGTAGCGGTCCACAGAGCTCCACGTCGCCTGACGGTCACGCCACTCGTCGACGAGGAGTGTGCCGTCGATCCAGATGCGGATCCCGTCGTCGGAGCGGTAGGAGAAGCGGTAGCTGCCTGCCTCGAACCACTCGTCGCGGGTCCAGCGGACCGAGAAGTGGTCGGCGGGGATGCCCCCTCCCGGGCTCCCGCCGCCCCAATCGAAGCGCAGGTTGTTGTCGTAGCGCGTAAACGCCGGCCCGCCGCTCAGATTGGGGTTGGCGAAGTACTCGCCGTACCAGGCGCTCTGAGCCAGCGCGATAGGCGCCGGCGTGGTCAGCGCGAGAAGGCCAAGTACGGTGAGAACAGCAAGAACGACACGGACCCCTCTACACTTCATCTTGTCTCCCTCCTGCTAGCCAGTCTCCGGCGAGCGCACGTCGACTGCCCCCGAGAGGAGCTTCGACTCCCGACGGGCGCTCGCTCTCCTTGAACAGATTACCAAGGAAGCGGACCGCCGATCCGCTTCGGCTCCGAGTATTGCGGCCCGCGGCCTCTCAGTCGGAGGTTGAGCCGCTCGATACCGGTGAGCGAAGCGGGGCTCGGCGGCACATTGGGCCCCCCGGGGCTGGGCGGCCAGTCGTCGTGCCAGGTGCCGATGTCGTCTCGGCTGTAGCTGGCATTGGGCGGAAGCTCGCCGAAAACGACGGCATCCACCACGTCGCCGGCGGGATCCAGCAATCGGACCTCGTCCCCGGCGTCATCGAGCACGATGACGGTCGTTCGCCCGCGGAAGAGCACGAAGGCCCCAGGCGGGAGAACCGTCCCCTCAGGGATCTGGTAGGGCTCACTGCCCTCCGCGCCGTCGTCCAAGAACCAGCCCGTCAGATCAAAGGCGGCCAACCCGACGTTGGTGAGCTCGATCCACTCATCGAACTCGTCGATGACGCCATCCTGAGCCGGCACAGGCAGGATCTCATTGAGGCGCACGGTGGTTGTCACCGGCTCTGCCGTCGGTGCGGACGTCGGTGTAACCGTTGGCGTCGCTGACGGCTTCGCTGTCGGCGACGGCGTCACTGTCGCCGTAGCCGTTGGCGTGACCGTCGGTGTGGCGGTCGGCTTCACGGTCGGCGACGGCGTCACTGTCGGCGTAGCCGTTGGGTCGGGCGTCGTGGTAGGTGTAGCCGTCGGCGCGACCGTCGGTGTACCGGTCGGCTCTACGGTTGGCGTGGCCGTAGGCGTGGGCGTAGGCATCGGCCAGTCGCCTATCCGCTTCCACGAGAAATCGACCATCGCCTTTCCGCCGCGGTCATAGTACTCCACCACCACGGCCTTCTGACCGGTCAGGTTCAGGTCGACCGTATATCGATCGTCCCCGTCGCTGAGGTGCCATTCGTCCAGCACGACCTTGCCGTCGATGGTGACTCGAATGCCGTCATCGGCCCGGGCACGGAACCGGTAGACGCCCCGCTCGAAAGTGACGTTGCGGGACCAGCGAGCCGAGAAATCGTCCTTGGGAAGCCCCACCGCCACGGCACCGTCACCCCAGTCGAAGTTGATCCCCTTGTCGTTGCGCATCAGCGCCGGCTTCCCCTCCAGCTTGCGGTTCGACCAGTACTCGCCCTTCCAATCGGGATAGGACGCGGCGACCTTCTCCCAGCGGACGCGGACGCGGGCCTCACCCGTGCGCTCGTAGTATTCGAGGCGCAGATGGTGCGTCCCGCGGGCAAGGGCGAGATCGGCGCTCACGTCGCGGACCGCGCCGTCGCGCCAGGTGTCGATGATCAGCCGATCATCCACCCAGAGCCGGGCCCCGTCGTCCACGCGGACCTGGAACCGGTAGGTCGCCGCGTCGAAGTCGGCAGTGCGGGTCCAGCGGGCCGAGAACCCGTCGGCAGGCAAGCCTGTCGCCGGAGCGCCCCCACCCCAGGCGAAGTCAATCGCGGCGTCGTTTCGCACGAGCACTGGGCTGCCGCTCAGCGTGCGGTTCGACCAGTACTCGCCCTTCCAGTCAGGGTACAGCGCGAGCTTCTCCCACCAGACCTGGATCAGCGCGTCGCCGGTGCGCTCGTAGTACTCGACGCGCATCGCGTGGTTCCCGGTCGTCAACCGACGGTCAGCCGTCAACTCACGGCGCCCACCGTCACGCCAGGAGTCGATGATCAGCGTGTCGTCGACGTAGAGCCGCACGCCGTCGTCGACCACCGCGTGGAAGCGGTAGAGCCCCTCGTCAAACCAGAGACTGCGGGTCCAGCGGGCCGAGAACCCATCGGGAGGTAGCCCGATGGCCGGCGCGTAGCCCCCCCATTCGAAGCTGAGGCTGACGTCGTTGCGCACCAGGGTCGGGGTGCCGACCGGGTCCGGCCGGGGGAAGTACTCCCCGCGCCACTGCGGGAAGTCACCCAGCCGCTCCCACCAGACCTGGATCTGAGCTGTGCCCGTGTTTTCGTAGTATTCGACGCGCAGGGTGTGATTGCCCGCCCCCAGCGTGCGGTCGGCGGTGTAGGTGACGGCAGAGGCGTCGCGCCACTGGTCAACGATGAGCACCCCGTCCAGCCAGACGCGAACTCCGTCGTCACTGGTGACATAGAAGCGGTAGGTCCCGCTTTGGAAGGGAACTGTCCGCGTCCAACGAGCGGAGAAGGCGTCCGCAGGCAGGGCCGTCGATGGGGCGCCGGTCCCCCAGGTGAAGTTGACGCTGGCGTCATCACGCACCAGCACAGGGCTGCCGGTCAGGAAGCGATTGTCGAAGTACTCGCCCCGCCAGCCCAGAATCGCCGGGGTCGACGTAGGCGTAGGCACCACGACGGGGGCCCGCGTGGGCGTCCCGGTGGGACCCGCCGTCGGAGCCGGGGTCCCGGTGGGCACGTCGGTCGGCGGAGTCGCAGGCGTCGGCGTCTCCACAGGCGCGGATGTCGCTGTGGCGGTCGGCGCCGGTGGAGGCGTCTCCACCACACCTGCGACCTGCACCACGGCCGACGCTCCGTCACCGGTCGCCGCGGAGGAAACCCTCACCGTCGCGCTCGACAACCCGGACCAGGGTGACTCAGAGGGGAAGAAGAACGCAGCGGTCAGGCTGCCGTCCTCGGCTACCGTCGCCCGTGGGACGTACCGCTGATCGCCGGACGGAGCGATGACATCTACGGATACCTCGTCACCCACCTGCCAGCCCTCGCCCGTGACGACGATCAGCTCGCCGGGCTCGACCTCCTGTGGCGAGAGAAGGATCGAGGGAACAGGCAGCGGCATAGACGTGGGCGTGCCCACCGGCCTCGGCCTCGGGGCCAGGGCTCGCACGCCAAACGCAGCCAGGACGCCCAATGCCACCACGATGGCACCAGATACCAGTAACAACAGCAACCTTCTCTTACTTATGAGGCTGGTCACAGATCCCATGTTCAGTCCCTCCTTCCCAACACACTATCGTAGACGGCTATCGACGCTAACCCCGGGCCTCACTCGGTGAACGTGAAGGTGGAGAGCACCGAGGGGATGAGAGACGCGACGTCCCCGTTCTCCGCGACCCGGACAGAAAACCCGCTGATGGGATCCGACAGCGTAATGCGCAATTGATCATTGATCGGATGCTGGAACGTGTAGCGGGTCATGTTGTAGTCATCGTACGTGTCCCGCTCATAGAGCGCGGTGAAGCCATTGATCTCAATCGTCTCGCTTCGGCCCAGCTCCATGAACTCGCGGCGATACGCCTCCATCGTGCCCGCGGTGATCTCGACGCTGAGCGCGGGATAGCTGGACACGTTGGGATCCGGCTCGCCACCCGGCTTCAGCCGCTCCTCCCACTCCTGAGGGTAGAGGATCACGAAGCGCTGGATGGTCGTCGGCGGTCCGCCGGCGCCCGGGTCGTAGACGGGGAGATCCATGAAGCCCCACTCCGGTGGATACGCGAACTGGAACCCGTACGCCTCGTCGCGAAAGACGGGCCAGTCAGCGGTGACGTCGGCTTCATCCTCATCAACGGGATGGGAGGGCTCCGGGTTGGCCGCGGGGTCGGCCGTGGGGACGGCTGGCTCCGCCGGAGGAGTCGCGTCCGACGACGGGTCTGCAACGGCGGTGGGGGCCGAAGTAGCCACGGGCCGTACCGGCTCGGCCACGACAGCAGGGGCCGGGCTGCAGGCGCTCACTGCGATGACCAGGAAGAGAGCTGAGAGCGACAGGATTGCAGCAACGCTAGTGATCTTCATCCTCGACTCCTTTACATCTGAGATTATCAACGAGCTACTGTGCTCGAGCCTGGCTTCATGATACGGCATCCAAGAGCGCCGCACATCGGTCAGAGGATGGAACACGGTCTGCGGCAAAAGTCCGATCTCGACGGAGGGGTTGCTACGACAAATGATGGACACAACCCGCCCAAACTCTGCCTACGCCAGCAGCAAGGGGCAAGCCAGCCCACACCTTGCTGGACACACCACTACTCTAGAGACGTTTCTCTTGCCCCCGTGGTTCCACGACCAGAAGAGAGGGTGACGTCGGTAGAACCGGAACCAACGCCGCTGCCATACCGTCTAGATATATGAGGCCAATGTCGTCTTCGGCGTGGACGTCCGGGGGGATGGTCCGGCTGTCATCGTGGAGCAGGCCGCTGCAAAGATCGAGCGGGCCATCGCCGCATCCAGGGCGCTGGACGCGGCGAAGGCGGAGGTCGAGATGGCCGGACCGTCTATCTTCCCGGCCAGCTGCTCCGTCTCCGTCAGCATCGAGGCGGTGTACGAGATCTGTAAGTCGACCCTTAGAGTCATTGGGAGGAACCTGTGAAACGGCGAAAGTGTGTTCGGGCGAGCTCTCTCGCGGGGGCTGCAACCAGCGTCGCCATCCTCCCGTGGGCGTTTCCAAAGGAGCGGGTGGTGGGCGGCCTGCGCGGTGGACCGATTGGTCCCGGCGAGACTGCCTACCGCGAGGACTACGTGTGCCTGGGGCTGAAGTACGACTTCTGTCCGGACTGGCCGGACTACGGCTGTGACCGCCTGTGCTTCGGGGCTGTGGTGGCTCGGACTGGCTCCATCGAGACGAATGTAGATGCAGCGCCGGTCCGCGTGCCTGTGGAATGCCGGGGGCCGGCGCTGCCTGGCTGGGGATTCCCCCAACACTGAGCCCCAACACCGGGACACGTGCGCTGTCTGCCTTGCAAGAAATCTTGGAGGAGGTGCTTGATGAACAGTACTAGACTACTCATACTGGTCGGATTGCTCATGCTACTGATACCGCTGTCCTCGGGTTGCGGTTCAACTCCCAAACCACTGGAGAGAAAGCAGGATTTCAGCGGCTTCATCACTGAGATTCACCCGAATGGGCGAAGGGGCGTCCTTGGACAGATCGTCGTAGAATCCCATGCTCACAAGATCGTTACTCGGTACGTCATCAGAGTGACAAATGAGACGCTGATCTTTGAGCGGGACGAGGATGATCTTCGCAGGGCCGACTTCGGGACGCTGGAAAACAAGCAATCGGTGGACATATGGTGGGCGGGGCCTACGACGGGGACTTTCCCTCTGCTGGGGACAGCTGCACAGATTGTGATTCAGTGAGTGATCCAACACCGGAGGCCGTCTGCTATGATAGGGAATTGAACATCACGCGGCCCTTCCACGTTCAACATCGTGGAGAACGAGACCGACGATAGACACTACCGGGAAGGAGACGGAGGATGACAAGACCAAGGCACCCAACACGGGTTCTGACGCTACCGGCCCCGATGAGCCTCATCAGCGTATGGAGCGCGACGGCCACGCCGATGACCTTGCCTGCGCCGTGTGAGGCTCGTACAGTGCCTCGGCCCATCAACGCTGGAATGTCTCCGCTGCTCTTGACCACTGTCCTACGCAAAACGTCCCACGTCCTTTAAGGAGGTTACACACGATGAAGACGAAATGTCGGTTGCTGACCGGTCTACTCTTGGCGACGGCCATCGCCACCGCCAGCTGCTCTGACCGGGGCACGGGAGGCCTGGGCGCCGAGGAAACCTTCAAGGTCGCTTACATCTACGTCGGGGCGGTCGGCGAAATTGGATGGAGCTACACCCACGACCTGGGTCGTCAGAACCTGGAGGAGACCCTCCACTACGTGGAGACGGCCTATGCCGAGAATGTCCCCAAGGGGCCGGAGGCGGAGCGCGTCATCCGCGAGTATGCTGAATTCGGCTACGACATGATCTTCGCCACCCACGTCGGCTACATGGAGTCCGTTCTAAAGGTGGCCCAAGACTATCCAGACGTGCTGTTCGAGTACTGCACCAACTATGAGACGGCCGACAACGTGTCCACCTACGACGGCCGCGGCTACGAGAGCTGGTACTTAGCTGGGATCACCGCCGGGCGGATGACCGAGTCGAACATCCTCGGCTACGTCGCTCCCTACCCTATCCCCAAGGTCCTGCGGAATCTGAACGCCTTCACGCTGGGCGCGCGCTCGGTCAACCCCGATGCGGAGGTCCATCCAGTGTGGATCATGGACCGGTTCAACCCGCCGGAGGAGCGTGAGGCGGCACAGGCGCTGCTGGACACCGGCGTCGACGTGATCGCACGCGAGAGCGACTCCATCGAGCCGGACAGACTGGCGCAGAAGGCCGGTGTGTACGCCATCGGCTACAACACCAACCCCCAGGAAGTGGCACCGGACGCCGTGCTGACCGGGGTTGTCTGGGACTGGGGCGCCTATTACAGGGACACCGTCGAAAAGGCCTACAAAGGGGAGTGGGAGCCCCACGCGTACTGGGGTCACATGGCTGACGGCATCCTCGATCTGGCGCGCTTCGGGGACATGGTGCCTCAGGACGTCCGCGACGAGGTCAACGCCGCCAAACAGGAGATCGTGAGCGGGGACTTCCATCCCTTCACCGGCCCGATCCGCGACAACAATGGGGAGGTACGCGTAGAGGATGGAGAGACGATGACGGACGATGCCCTTCTCTCCTTCAACTGGCTGGTCGAGGGCGTGGTCGGTCAGATCCCTGATTCCTGACCGTCTCGCTCGGCTTCTCCGCCGGCGTCATGACATGCGTCTCCCTCGTGGGGATCTTGGGCACTCGCCCAGACGACCTAGACCATCGTCGGCACCAGGCCTCACTCGGTGAATCTGAACGTGGAGACCACCGAGGGGCTGAGCGCTACGACATCCCCGCGCTCAGGCACCGAATGGAAGCCGGTGCCTGCAAGACTGGGCCATGGGCGGCTCACTCGTACTTTAGGGCCTTGATGGGACTGAGGCCGGCGGCCCGGCTGGCGGGATAGGCACCGGAGGCGACGCCCACGAAGACGGCAAAGGCGACGGCGAAGACGGGCAGCCAGACGGGTGCGCAGGCCACGGCGCTCGAAGGGCCGGAACTGGCGCCAGCGGCCACCTGGCCGGCCAGCACGCCGCGGCTGATCACATTGATCACGCCGTTCACCAGCAGGCCCAACACAACGCCGCCAACACCTCCAATCAGACCGATGCCGCCCGACTCGGCCAGGAAGACGGTCATCACATCCTTGTTGGTGGCGCCGACGGCCTTCATCAGCCCGATCTCCTGGGTACGCTCGTAGATGGCCATGAGCATGGTGTTGGCGATCCCGAAGGCGGCGACGAGAAGGGCGACGGCCCCGATGCCGCCGAGGACAGCCTGGACGGTAGCGAAGTAGGCATTCGTCTGCTCCACCTGCTGCAGCTGTGAGTAGGGCGGGAAGCCCATCTCCGTCAGTGTCTGCTCCACCTCGATGGTATGCCGCGTGTCGACGGCCCGCACGATCGTCTCGGTGTACCCTTGGCGCCCCGGGTCGCGCCGCTTCCCCTGGGCCCAGGTGTTGACGTCGATGACGTCACGCAGGGGCATGTAGACGGAGAAGTCGTGACGCCAGCCGCTCTGCTCCAGCACGCCCACGACCTCGAGGCGGAGGATCCTCTCCTGCGCCGTGCCGTCCGCATTGAAGCGCGTGAGGCGCACGCGGAGGATCTTGTCCTGCAGATCGGGAATCTCCCGCGCCTCGCCGGCGGGCTTCTGCTCGTAAGCACTCCACTGATCCGGGTCGCGGAGGGAGGAATCGGCCACCCGGGCGCCGACGACGACCTGGCCGCGCCGGATGTCGAGAGTGCCGCTGGCCGCCCGGACGCCCGAGGCCTGCAGGGCAACCGGGTCGATCCCGTGGAAGGAAGGGTAGCCCCGCAGCTCCTCGTAGGCCACCTCCGCCTGGGCCATGAGAGGCTCGGTTACGGTCACCGACTCGACGCCAGGGATCGCCCGGAACTCGGCAAGCATGCGGTCGTCCACGATGCGCAGCTGCGCCCCGGGGCCCGACTCTGACGCGGGTCCGAGCCCGCCGTTCGGCCCGACGCTGGCGCTGTCCTGGAAGTTAACGGCCGCGAAGACGCGCAGCTCGGTCAGCTCGCCGCCCGCCATGAGGCTCTCCCGCGTCTGCCGCTGGAGGCCGGCGCCCAGCGACACGAGGACGAGGACGGCTGCGGTGCCGATGACCACGCCCGCGGCGGTCATAGCTACGCGACCGCGCATGCGCCGCAGGTTGCTGAGCACCAGCTTCGCGAGATCACGCCGCTTCATCGTTCAACTCCTCCGCTGATAGGGATCTGCGTCTGCACGCCTCGGTTGAGGCGATGACAAACGTACAGATTCCTCGATTCCACTTCGCTTCGCTCCGCTGCACTCGGAATGATGGACCTCTGCCTCGCTTCGCTCCCTCGCACACACAATGACGAGGTATGCCTCGGTGTGCTCTCCCGGACCCGGAACGACGAACGTGGGCTAGCTCCCGAATCCGAGGAACCCCCTGATGGCCCGTGCGAGTGTCCCCCACTGGGTCGCTCCGTTCTGATCTCCGGGCGACTGGCCCGGTGTGCCGGGCTGCGTCGGTGCCACGGGGCTCCCCGGGCCGGTCGTCACCTCGACCGTCAGCGTCCTGGTGAGGGCCTGAAGCTGGTTGAAGTCGTCCCGGTAAGTCACGGTGACCACCAACTCGGCCGTTCCGCCCTCGCGCGGCGTCACGGTCACGTCGAGGGGCGCGGACCCACCGATCTCCACCGGGCCCACAAAGGGCGTCCCCTCCGCCTGGACCTCCATCTGGGGGCTGCTGGCAGTGACCTGGACGACGTTGACCGCACTGACGCCGACGTTGAGCGTCTCCAGCGAGAGAGCGGTGGGCGAGCCGACCGTCAGCGCCTCGGGCTCGCGGTAGAAGGTCGCCTGGAGCTCCGGTCGGCGGCGCACCACCAGGCTCAGCCGCTGGACGTCCGTCTCCCGGGTGCCGCGCGGGTCGTCGTAGGCGAGGGCGATGGGAAGGTTGTAGGCCTTCGGGTCCGCGGACCCGTCGACGACGAGCCGGCGCGTGATCTCGACGAGGGACCCCGTCTCAACGGCAGGCACGAAGATCACGTTGCCGGCCTTCAAGGGGATGAAGGGCTCCAGGTGAGCCCCGCCGTCGCCGCCGAGGGCGATGGTAAGCCGCTCCGCATCGCCACCGCCGACGTTGCTGACGCGCATGGTGAGGGTGAAGGTCTCGCCTGGCGTCAGGAAGTCGGGCACGGTGATGTACTCGGCGATGACCAGCTGCGGGCGCTGGCTCAGGCCCGTGTCGACGTCGACGCCCACGCTCTGCTGGTCGGTGTAGGCACCGCCGCTGGCGTCGGCGTAGTCGAGGGCGACGGGCAGGATCTGCCGCCCCCCCGCCTCGATGTCGCCGAGCAGGAGGGGGAGCGTGACGGTGACGGCCTCCTCGACCCCAATCCGCCCGATCGAGACGGTGCCGCCTCCCGCCGCCGGGAGGATGGCATCATCCAAGGCAGCGGCGACAAAGACGTCCACAGCGGTACGGCTCCCCAAGTTCGCGAGGTGAAGCGTCAGCGTGAAGGGTGCGCCGGGCCCGAGAACCGCGGGCTCGGTGCTCGCCCTCTCGACGACCAGCCGGGGCTTTCCGGTCGGCGGAGCGCTGGTGCCGCTCCCGATCACCTCGACGGGCACGGGCTGGGGATAATCGTAGTGATTCCCCTCCCAGTCGTTGGCCCCCAGGTTGACCATCAGCTGGTGGACGCCACCGCTGAGGGAAGACGGGGCCCGCATTCGCTGCGTGACCACGGCCACGTGGTTGATGTGAATCTGTCCGATCATGTGTCCGGGCTCGCCGACGGGGAGGAAAGAATCCCCAGGGAAGACGGCCAACGTATTCTCGCCGGCGCGGCTGCCGTTGTTGTAGATCTCGACGGTGACGACGAACTCCTGCCCGGGACGAACCTGAGCAGGCTCCACGGCGTAGTTACGGATGGTGAGGATCGGGCGCCCCGGGGGCGGTGGCGAAGCCGGGGAGGACGGCTTTGGCGTCGGCGTGGGGGCCACGACGGAGAGAGCCCGGGACAAGATGGCCGTCTGGACCCCATCGCCGACCTGCAGATCGTAGACGCCGGTTGGGACGCCCGCCGGAACCTGGGCGGTCACGGCCGTCGAATTGACGTAGGACGTGGCGAGCAGCCCGTACCCGATGAGGCGGACCGCGCTCCCGGCTGTGAACCCGGCGCCATAGACGCTCAGGGTGCCGCCGGTACCGTTGATCATGGTCTTCGGCTCTAGGCCGGTCACGACCAGAGCTGCCGGGGGTGTGGTGGGCGAGAGTGTGGGCTGCGGGGCCTCGACGCCCGTCGTCGGAACCGGATCGGGCTCCTCGGCCAGGGCCAGAGGTGGAGGGAGAAGACCCACGGTGATCGCCGCCAGCAAGAGCAGGCTCCATCCGCGCAGGCCCAGCCGAGAGCGACGCTCAGGCAATGCCCCTGGAGCACCTGCGGATGTGATGAGATTGGCAGGAGGGAACTTCTGCATAACACTCGCTCCTCAATGATATCGTACGTGGATGTCCTAGGCTGCCAGGCGGCCATCGAGCAGATGGATGGCCCGCGTGGCGTAGTCGGTCACCCGGGGATCGTGAGAGACCGTCAGGATCGTCCGTTTCTCCTCTCGGTTAAGCCGCGCCAGCAACTCCATGATCTCCCTGCCAGTCTGAGAGTCGAGGTTCCCGGTGGGCTCGTCGGCCAGGATGATGGTGGGGTTGTTGACCAGGGCCCGCGCCACGGCGATGCGCTGCTGCTGTCCTCCCGACAGCTCCGTCGGCCTGTGGTCCATGCGTTCACCAAGCCCGACGGATGCCAGGAGATCGGCGGCCCGGGCCTGGCGCTCCCCCTCCGGGACACCGGAGAAGACCATGGGAAAGGCCACGTTCTCCAGCCCCGTCATGGTGGGGATGAGATGGAAGGACTGGAAGATAAAGCCAATCTCCCGCCGCCGGTACGTCGCCAGCGCGTTCTCGTCCAGCGTGCTGATCTCCGTGCCGTTGATCCGGATGCTCCCACCGGTGGGGCGGTCGAGTCCACCCAGGAGGTAGAGGAGTGTCGACTTGCCCGAGCCCGACGGGCCCATGATCGCCATGAACTCGCCCGTGCCGATGGCAGCGCTGAACCCGTCCAGGGCGCGCACGGTCTGATCTCCCATCACGAAGTGGCGCCGGAGGTTCTCGATCCGGATCAGCGGCGCAGACGGGGTTCCGGCGGTTTCACGAGACACCGGCTCTTGAGAGGCTGGCGCAGGCGAGACTGGATCGACGGGAACATGTGCTGGCTGCTGGCCCAGGGCTGCGCCTGGATAGGCAGTCATGTCAAGCACCTCCCGGGAGCGTCAGAAGTACCGGAACCGGGCGAAGGTGGCCGGGAAGAACTGGGGAATCAGGGCGACGAGCGCGAACACAAGCCAGATTCCCAGGATGACGGCGACGGCCTTCCTCCGAGAGACTCGGGTGAGGGCCATCGCCCCGATGACCATCAGCGCCAGCTGCCAGATGAGGTAGACGTCCAATCGGGCCAGAAAGGACGCCAGCGCCTCCTGGTTGGTGGTGGGTATCACGTAATCGAAGGACGCCAGCGGCGGCGGCGTGCGGTCCACAACCAGGCCCGAAAGGCCCTGGTTGTAGACGGGCCGATGGGCAACGGTCATGTAGATGCTCTGAAGGACATCCCGGACGGCATAGGGCATCCAGGCCCAGAGGACGAGGGTCCACACACTGCCGAAGGCGACGCCGTTGTAGCCCAGCAGGATCAAGGCCAGATAGAGCGCGCCGGACCAGACGAGCCATGCCCCGCCGGTGGACAGGACGCGCCCTGCCACGCGGATGGCCATGGTGATAGGCAGGGGCGTGATCGGATTGGGGGACCGTCCGCCCTGACTCGCGGACCTGGCGTAGTGGTCCATCTCAAGCTGGTAGATGTACCCGCAGTGTGCGTAGCTGTAGGCCACGACGGTGAGAACCGTGACGGCCAGGATGAGGAAGGCCGGGATGGCCCACCACGTCCAACGGGTCTGCCTCAGGGCTGCCGTGGTGGCTCTCGGCTTGATGAGAGCGCCGGCGAGGACCCTGAGGACCCCCGCTTGCTTCGCTGGTGCGTCGATGCCTGCCACGTTCATCTCCAGTTCCATTCTTTCCCTCCCTGTAGGCTAGGGGCGACGGCGGCGGCGGCCGGGCCATCCTCCTGGAGCGATCCGGGAGTCATCGGAGATCCCACCGGTGTGGGTGCCATCCGCCCTCGTCACCCTCTCACAGAACAGGCTGCGGCAGCAGCTGGACGATCGCGGCCACGAGCCTCCCCGCGGGGAAGCCCTCAAGAAGCACGACGTCAGCGCCGGCAGCCTCAGCCTCCCCCTGCTGCTCGACATCTCCGGCCAGGATGATGGTCCGAGCTCGCGGCCACCTGAGCTTGACCTGTTTCACCGCCAGCCAGACCTTGTCGTTGCCCAAATCCGCGTCGAGAAGCACCAGAGCAGGACGCAGCTCGAGATTGGCTCTCAACGCCGAGCGGATGTCGCTCGCGATATCCACGGCCTCTATCTGAGGCATGGTGTCGACCAGGGCGTGAAGTGCATCTCGCAGTGGCCCCGGTCGGGCTATGATCAGCGCAGAACCACCCATCTCTCCATGTCCTTTCTCCCTCCATCGTCTCTGTTCGACACCATCATATCATTCGCCAGTCGCCCTCGCATCGGTCACCAGACGGATTCTGGCTGGGCCAAAAGGACCGCTCATAGAGCGGTCCTTTCTCAGTCGTATGTCCGGATCGTCTACGACAAATGTCACAGACGGAGCGCGGCTTCGTTCCTCATATCAGTCAGCCGGCCCGCACTCGCCCCGGAAGAAGGCCCATTCGTCGCATTCGCTCCCGTCCGGGAAGATGCAGACGCCATACTGGTTGTCCTCCTCGTCGGTGCGAATCTCCACCCGATAGCCCTGCTCCTCGCAGTATTCGGAAGCGGGGTTGGGCAGCTCCGCATCGGGCGGCACGTTGTCCACGTCCAGGGTAAAGCTTTCCCGGGAGCCGTTGACGTCCACGGTGTAGGTGCCGGCCGGCAGCCCATACACGTCGAGGGAGACGGTCTCCTCGAACGGAACCAGCGCCTCGGTGCAGGGATCTTCCGTTGTCCGCACCGTCGCGACTTCGATCCAGAAGGTATCCTTCTCGGACTCAAAGCGCTGATCGACCCGATCGATCTCCGTGCAGCCATCGGGCAGGTTGCCTGTGATCAGAACCTCGACCTGGACGGGGAAGGACTCCAGGATTTGAATGTTCACCTCGTCGATTTGCGCCTTGCCGGGCTCACCGTTCTGGCCCGGGGCGCCACACGCGACGACAAGCCCTGACAGTAACACCAGGGCTATCGCCGCACCTGGAAGACGGTACAAAGACGTTTTCACAGCTGCCTCCTTCTCATTTGGCTCACGGACACCGGATCCGTCAATCGCGCACCGTGCGCCGTCGGGCGAAGAGGGACAGGGCCGCAGCCAGCCGGCTCACGTCGCGCTCTCCACGTGCTCTACCATTGCCGATCATATCACCTCGCGGCAGGGCACACATCAGTCAGAAGATAGACCTGAGGGTAGACAAAAGGACGGCCTGCGGGCCAGGGCTCGTGCGTCAAATGGCGTAGCCGACGGGAAGATCGCCGTCAGAGCTCCACACGTGAGCTATCGCACCGCTAAGAGGTGGCTTGCCGTACGCTGCCGACACCGTCGCCCGGGGTGGACGTGGGAGTGGGCGCCGGCGTGACGGTGGGCCTGGCGGGCGTCGCGGTCGCTGTGACGGGAATGAAGCTGAACGTGCGCAGAAACGTATCGAAGGCGACCCTGGCCGCGGCATCCGACGGCGTGTTGCCGTCGAGCGTCTGTTGAGGATAGAAGGTAAGCTGGTACTGCCGCTCACCGTGGATCACCATGATCTGGCGGCTGCCCCACCGTCCGCCCATGGGCCAGGGAAGCAGTAGGTCCATGGCCGGCTCACCGCCAACGGTCAGGCAGCAGGTGCTCTCAATCCCCTCCCGCATCGACGGCACGATGGGGCTGAGGCTGTATTCCCGCGTCTCCGTGAGGGTCCTTCCCTGACTATCACTGACTCCGACGGTGACGACGTACGTTCCGAATGCCTGGTGGCCGTAGCCGTATAGAGCGGTCCTGAACTCGACCCCGGACCAGGCCTGCGCCAGCGGATCGACGCGGTCCGCCAGCGCCGTGACCTGCCAGTCGGCAGGGTGGTCGACGGCGAAGCCCAGGCCGGGGTTGCTGTAGCGGACCAGAGGCGCCGGGGTCAGCGTGGGCTCACGCGTGAGCTCCAGGGTCGGCAAGGCGGTTGCCGGGAGGGGCGACGGCGTCGCTGTCGGAGGAGGGCGCGTCGCGGTCGGCCACGCCGTAGGAGGCGGCGTGCTGAGCGGGGTCGCCTCCTCCGGTGCGGGAGGCGTGGACCGCGTCGAGGCACAAGCCACCAATAGCGAGGCCAGGATAGGCAGCCCAATCCAGCGGAGGCGAGAGCGTCCAGAATTTCGGCAGGTATGGAAACCTGCCCTACCACATATGCCAGTCCAGATGATCACTACCCCCACACATGTAGGCCGCTACGCGGCCCAGCGCGCAGCGGGCTGGTTCAACAGGGCCTAGGAAAGCAGCAACTGCAGAGCGCCCAGGCTGCATGATGAGAAACGCCAACGCCCCGACCAACGGCACTAGCACCACCACAAGAAGACACACTCAGATTGCACCTCTAGGCACGCGGATTCAGAACGCGCCCGACAAACAGGAGCGTGTCTCTCTCGATATCGCGGATCACGAGTATGAACGGGTGATCAATAACGACGGCGACGGACTCGACCGGCATCTCCGATCCCACCTCCATCTCGACGGCCGTGGCGGCCGCGGCCTCGGTGCCCTCTTCGTCCACGGAAACGAACGCCTCGTGCAACACGTCAGAGATGAACAAGTCCCTGGTGCCCGTCATCCCGGAGAAGTCCGCCGCGGTACGAGAGAAAGCCGCTGGCATCCCCAGCTCTTCCAGGGCCTGGCTCAGCTCGAAGCGCGAGTCGAACTCGAAGGAGGGCATCTTCAAGGCAACCTGTCGATCGGCCAGATCTGAGACAATCTCCTGGATCCAATTCCCGTCAAGGGATGACTCGAATTCGTCGAAGCGATCGCGCTCCGGCAGGATGATCACCATCGACATCTCATGCCCATCATAAGGCAGCTCGACCGCCTGGTACCCCTCGCCGTCAGCGTAGCCAAAGGATTCAATCTGACGCATCATTGGGACGACGATCTGGCTCCCATCGAGCAGCGTGAAGGCACCAGGCTCTGTCATAGCCTCCCGGAAGGGATATGCCCAGGGAGCGTTGAAGGTGACGGCGTTGGTGAGCACGAGCCGGGTAAGGGGGTCGATGGTGCCCTGCGGAATCAGGTTCTCGATCCTGCCCTCGGTCTGCTGGCTGATCCAGTCATTGATGATGACACGGGATTCGTCCGGGGCGCGGCCGAAGTCGAGCACGCGCAGCCCCGCGCCGTAGTTCGCGGCCAGGGTGTCGAGGAATGGGTCCAGGAACGCGTAGCTCTCCTGACCCCAGATCGCGTTGACAATGTTCAGACGGAAGCCTTGCCCATCCTTGCCCTGGGCGCCCTTCCCCCTTTGCGCCAGCTCCTGATCTAGCGCATTGAAGGCGGCGTGGAGCCTCTCGTCGGACAGGGTGAAGCGGAGCGTTTGGGCCATCTGTTCGTCGGTCTCTCCGCGGGCGCCCGCATACGTCATGGCCAGAGACAGAGAGATGCTGTAGGGCGAGTAGAATAGGTTCTCGCCTTCCTGCTGCTCGGCAAGGAGCCGATAGAGGTCGAACGCGAATGCGGTGTTCCCCTCGACCAGCTCACTCAGATCCCTCGGCGGGACGTGAGGTAGCTCCCTCTTCTGTTCCGAAACGATGGCCATGCCCGGGGCCCGACCGCCGCCCATGCTGTCGGCAATGCCACAGCTCGTCAGGGTGAGCATCGCCATGACCAGGCTGATCAATATCGCCATTTTCACCTGTTTCCTCCTCACCGTCTTTTCTCCTCGCCGTCTCGGTCTACGGCAACCCCCAAACCAGCCTGCCAGGATCAGGACGTTCTGGCAGCTTACTCCTCGGGCTCAAAGACCAATGTGGTCTCACCATCGGCATCCATAATCTCAAGGCGACCGTCGATGATGCGATAGGCGACGGCAGCTCGAAGGGCCTCAATGTAGGCTGCCTCCTGTTCCATGATGCCCTCGGGCTCCGAACAGAGCTGCACGGTCACGGCGATTTGGTGAATGTTCAGAGCGCCGTCGTCCGTCGTGGTGTACTTGCCGCTGTCGGGCCCACCGCCATAGAGATTGCAGGTCATAGAGCCTCCAAGATACGCTTCCTCGAAAGCGAGGGTGAGGTCGAGTGATCCGTCCCAGAACACCCCGGACCCTGTCTCGGGGATGGCCCCTCCAGGCGCCTCGAGCAGCCGACAGGCCTCATCATCGCAGGCAAAGCACACCTGGTGCGGCGAGGGCTCCAGCTGCGCCGGAAGGGAAGCCGCGTCCCGGGACGTCATCAGCTCCCCCGGCCCGCGAGACACGATGGCGAGGGCAATCAAGGGGATGAGGATAAGGGAAAAGGAGACGAGGAGAGAGGGAGAGGAAGACAGCAGACGAGAGCGGCCGCTGAAGAGCCCCTTCCTCTCGCCCATCGTCCCTCGCCCCCTCTCTATTCCACACTACTCCCACTCAGGCGGCTGGTCGCCGTAGACAGCGCGAGTGACCAACCAGTGGCCCTGCTCCTCTCGCTCCAACGTGTAGGTCACGTCCAGCGTGTACGGACCGCGGCGAGAGATCGGCTCCTCGTCATAGCTCGGATGATCACCCTCGAACTCGTACAGGGCGTCCTTCCAGGTCTCGCGCACTGTGACCACGGCCAGATCCTCCGATTGCTGATCGAAGGAACGGAAGTCGACGCCTCTCAACTCGCGGCCCTCGTAACGGCCGGCTGCTCCCAGAGCCTCGACCTCAGACGTCAACGGGCCGGGTTCGAGGTACCAGAACGCGCTGACGAGGGACTTCTGGAAGCTGAAGACGGCCTGTCGCAGCGCTGCGTACTCGCTCTCCTCGGTGAAGAAGCTGGCGATCCATTCCGGCCGCGGCGGCGCTTCGCCACTTTCTAGCTTCTCCCGCCATTGCTCGTCGGTGAGCCGATCCTCGGCTGGCCAGCGGAACTCATAGTACGAGAAGACACCCCCCTTCGACACCTGGAGGGTGATCGATCCGTCCTCCTCGATCACCGGTACCACGGCGTGTAGGTGGTCGATCCGCCCCACGCCGACCTCCAACACGACAGGGTCGGCCGCGCCATCGCCGTTCGGATCGGGGTCGGTCGCCACGTCAGCGATCACCGCTGCCTGTGGCTCCTCCTCCGGCATAACCGGGCCGCCGACGCCCTCCTCTCCTTCCGGCTTGTCGGCAGCGGCCATGGTCAGGTGCTCCAACTCACCCCCGTAGAACCGAATCGTCTCGTACTCCTCCTCGGTCAGCGGCTCCCCGCGCAACTCCTTCTCGGCCATGGCCTGGAAGGAACGGACCAGCTCACCCAGCCGCTGCAGGCTCTCGTCATCCTGCTCGGACAGCAACCCCCGCTTGCCCAGACCGTCCCGCGTCATGCTCGTCAGCGCGGCCAGCCGCGCGTAGAACTCGGGCACGGGCTCCACATACCCCTTCGGAGGCGTCGGCGGAGGGGGCGGTGGCCCTCCCCCCAGCTCGGCGTAGGCCTGCTTCGCGTACAGGATCGTGTCGTGCTTCAACTCCGCCCAGCTCCCCATCACCGTGTTCAGCTGCTTGTCCAGCCACGCCGTCGACTCCATGAAGGCCGGATATCCATCCCCGGGCTCATCAAGCAGAGGATGGAAGCAGTAGAGCCACGAGTTGTAGAGCGTCTCGGTCCAATCCTTCACTCTCAGCCCCGACAGCCACTCACGCACTTTCCCCATCTGCTCTACGTAGTTGTCGTAGTCCGTCTCGCCGATTTCTCTCAGGATCTGGTAGGCCCGTTCGGACCCCATCGCCGCCGGGATGTCGAGGCCGTTGGGCAGACCCCGACGCTCCGGCGCCTGCCGCTGCCCCACGTTTCGGTACATCAGCTGGCGGAAGATGTAGGCATCGGGGACGAATCGCTGTCCCATGAACCGCAGCCCCTTCGTCTCCTCCTCCTCATCCTCGGTGTCCATAATGACCATCCCCAGGATCCGTGGCGGCGGCAGCTTGTTCCCTTCCTCGATGAACTGATCCAGCAGCGCCTCATCCGTCAGGGTCTCGAGCGTGACCCCCTCACCATAGACCTGATCGAGCACCTCGCCGTACTGGAGCACCGTCAGATCGTCGCTCCGGCCGACGAAGAAGACCGTGGGACTGTAGAGGTCCGCCCAGGCCTCCATCGCAGGACGGCTCTTGACCTGGCTGGTGCGGAGAGCGTGGACCAGGAGCAGGGCCGAGCGGGTCTCCGCCCGACCGGCCTCCGGATCCTTCGTCTTCAGCCGGAAGGTCATCCGCCCATACCACATCATGCTCTTGAAGTAGGCCTTCAGCGCCTCACTCTTGGTGTAGTGACCACGCGGGGTGTACTGGGTGTAGTCCTCGCCATGCTCCAGGGTGGGGAAGACGGGTGAGGGTGCAACCCGAGATGCCTCCTCGATCGGAGCAAGCTGCTCCTCGACCATGTCGGCCACGTACGTCGGGACCTCAACCTCGTCGTCCAGCAGCCTGCTGCCCACGCCGACGAAGGCCACCGTGCGGCGGGCAGCGTCCTCCCAATCGCTCCCCTTCAAGGCCTGGTAAAGCTCGTCGGTGCGAGCGAGCATCGCGCGGTTCAAATCGCGCAGCAGGGGGATGAAGTACTCTACTTCGGCCGTGCGCATGACCTTATCGAACAGAAGGTGATAGATGTGGAGGAGGGAGTCAGTGGTGACGAAGACGGGCACGTTATCGTACCTTGCCTGCTCGTAGAGGGTGAAGAACTCCTTCTCGTCCCCAGGACTGACCACGAAGCCGTCCCGGGCCAGGCGATCGAGTTGAGCCTGAGAGAGGAGGAAGGGATTCCGCACGTTGCTCAAGTCCGCGGCGATCTCCTCGTGATGGATGACGGGCTCGGCCTTCACCGCCGGTTTTTCGAACGAGGCGAAGACGAGCTCCGCCTCCTGCGAGGGAGTCGAGGTGGGAGAAGGCACCTCGGTCACTGCCTGCGGGGTGTCCGTAGGCACGGACGGAGGCGTCGCGGTCGACGTCGGCTCAGCGGGCGCCGCGGGGGCGCATCCTCCCAGCGCGGTGGAGACCGCGAACAAGACGACCAAGAGCGTTCTGATCAGGCTAATCCTCTCCATGGCAGACGACCTCCTTACTCTTTCCTTTCTTATAGGTGATGTACAGCTCCACCACGGTCTACTGGGGTGCTACCTCGCGTGTTGGATCACTCACTGAATCACAATTTGTGCAGCTGTCCCCTGCACGGGGAACGATCCCGTCGTGGGCCCCGCCCACCATATCTCCATCCATTCCTTGTTCTCCAGCGTCTTGAAATCCGCCCTGCGGAGATCATCTCCGTCCTGCCGAAAGATCCGCGTCTCATTCGTCACCGTGATGACGTATCTGGTAACGATCTTGTCAGCATGGGATTCGACGAAGATCTGCCCAATCACCCCCCTCCCCCCATTCGGCTGAATCTCGGTGATGAACCCGGTGAAGTCCATTTTCCTCTCAAGCGGCTCACCAGCTGAGGCACAGCCCAGGGACAGCGCCATCAATAGCATAAGTGATCCGGCCAATACGAGCAGTCTGATGGTCTTCATCAGGCACCTCCTCGACGGGCCCTCCCGACATAGCCAGCGAGTGCTGGCGTTCAACGTCCGGGGAACCCCCACCCGGGTCGGGCCGGCCCGCGGCACTCAGCAGGGACGCGGACCAGCCCTGTTGCGGCATCGTACGTCTCGATGGAGCAACTCCTGGCCACCACAGCCCCGAAGCACAGGCGGTCGCACCCGTAATCGGGCCAGTTCGGACAGAAATCGTAGCGCACACCCAGGCAGACGTAATCCTCCCGGTAGGCGGCCTCGCCAGGCCCAATCGGCCCACCGCGCAGCCCACCCACCACCCGCTCCTTCGGAAAGGCCCACAGCACGACCACCAGCAGGCCAACCGCCACGATCAGGATCACCCCAACGCGCTTCCGCCGTACCACTGCTCGCCTCACAGCAGGTCACGTGGGCAGGGTGCCAGAAGTGACCGGCACGACCAGAACCACAGCAAGGATCACCAGCGTGCACGCTGCTATCAAGCCAAGCTTCAGGAGGCGCCAGGATCTCCTTCTCCAGACGTCCCCTCTTCCGCTCTGTCGGTCCTCTTCCCAGAAGAGATGCGGAGTCCTCTGCGCCCCTCGGGCCATTAGGCCAGCCATCGTCAATTCCGCTCCATCCATGATCGATGTGCGCGACTCAGTTGTGAACGTTGACCAGCGTCCCCAGGTCCGCCCAGGCGAACAGCCACTCGGCCTCCGGTGTGGGCAGATTCACGCAGCCGTGGCTCATAGGGTGCCCGAAGTTACTGTGCCAGTAGGTCCCGTGTAGCCCGTACCCACCGTGGAAGTACATCGTGTACGGGACGTCGGGCAGGTAATACCCGGGACCTTCCATGTCATCGTACCGCAGCTTGACCCAAATGCGGAACTGCCCAACGGGTGTGGGAGTGCCCGCTAACCCCGTAGAGACCGCCACGCTGCGCACACGGGCTCTCCCCTCATACGCGGTCAACAGCTGGTGGGTCACATCCACGTCGATCCAGCGCCCCTCCCCCACGTTCGAGGGCGACGACGGTGAAGGCGTTGCCGGCGTAGGGACCGGCGTCGGAGGCTGGGACGTCGCGACAGGCGCGGCTTCCACCGGAGACACGCTCTCCTGGTTGGAGGCCCGATCGATCGCATTGGCAGCGTGCGGGGTAGACGCCGGTTCGGGCCGACTCCCCTCCGGGCGGCAGTCAGTCGTGTGAGCTCGGAACTTTGAATCGCGGAGGTCCTGTTCAGGAGTACCGATTCCCGGCTCACTCGAGATGCTCCGCTGTTCGCTGTCCCGCGCCACTGGCGAGGCTGTCGGAGAGACTGCCGTCTCGAGAGGAATCGGAATCAGCGAGGCCTGCCTGCCATCGACCGGGACCGTGGACGGAACGGCCCTGGAGGTCGGCGTGGCCCTTGCGTCCGCCACGCGGGTCGGGTTGGCTGTGGTGGTCGCGCCAGACGCCGCGGCAGCAGGCGCATCGGCGCCCCGTCGGTTCACCGCAGACACGTGCGCTCCTCCGTCGACTGCTGCCATCAGCAAGCTAAGACCCAAGATAACGAGAATGGCCTTCATTCGAGTGATCATGTGACCTTCGCTGCGCCGTCAGTATCCGATAAGATGAATCGATGTGGCACATATGCGAATCAGTCGAACCTGCTGTGCCAAGAACCATCATATCACCCCCCGCTCTCCCACGCATCGGTCAGAAGACAGATTCAGGCTCAGACAAAAAGATCGCTCTAGGAGCGGTCTCCCGTGTGTCAAACGCCTGAGACGGCTACGCCAAATGACGGAGCGTCGATCAAGAGCTCCTTGCCGCGCGTGCCGTGACCGGACGACAGATCACCACCCAGGCTAGCCGGCTTCCCACGATACCCACTACCGCCCTCGAACACACATCTAGCGCCCGAGGTGGTAGGGAACGTCGATCACCGTCCGCTGATACCCCAGCCGTCGTCGGCGGTAGAGCAGCGCAGTTTTGATCAGCCACGCCGTCTGATTGTGGAGCAGAGCGTGCCACCACCTGGCGGGCACGAACTCGGGCAACACCACGGTGGCGAGCTGTCCATCGTCGTGCTGCCGGTCGGTCTCGTCGAGGGAATCGAGGAGCGGCCCCACGATGGAGCGATAGGAAGACAGAGCGCCCGATCCATTCGCGGCAACAAGGCCTGGTCTCTCCTTCGATGGGGTGCAGCCAAACCTCTTTCATGTCATATGCCAGTCGACGTTAGTTCGCTCAATCACCGCTGTCTGTCCTACAACTGTCCCGTCCACGGGAAGGCCCTCACAGCAGGCCCCGCGAACCATGTCTTCACCTCCCCCCTGACAACTCGGAATGGCGGCTCCGACCAGCCCAGCTGAATCTTACCGCACGCTATTCGTGCGCCGCACCGTTGATACGCCCGTACTCCCGTTCAATCAGCTTGACCCGCCGCCGCAACCAGGCGATCGGTGCCGGTTCGAAGCGACGACACGACAGCACCGAGCACGGGGCGTGGTCGGCGATCCAGTCGTCGACTGCGCCAAACAGCCGCGTGTCCAGCCCCCATTCCTCAGACGCGCCGATCACGATGAGGTCGGGTGCCAGTTCGCCGGCATCGGACAGCACGCCATCGGGTACCGAGTCGGCCTGGAGCACGCGCAAGGTGAAGAACGACGGCACGCTGCTGCCTAGCACGTCCTCGATCGTCTCGCCCAACAGCGCCGTCTGGTCCTCGATCGCTTCCGCGTCCCAGGTTTCTGCGTTCCCGGTCAACACGCGGAGCGCGGTCACCCGCGCCCCTTCCGCCAGCGCCACCTCGTAGGCCAGCCGAATCGCCAGGCGCGAGTGAAGGCCGCCACCCACGGGGACCAAGATCCGCCGCACGTCGCGCAGCCCCCGATCCAGTAACGCGACCACGTTCGTGTGCGCCTTTTGAATCGCCGTCTTGACCGGGTTGTCACACAGCGCCTCCGCGTCGAGTGGGCCGGGCCAGCCGACCAGCAACAGCTTGACGTTGTGCCGGCGCTCGACCTCGTCCAGGATGCCTTGAGAGACAGTGGGGGCGGCACGGGATTTAGTGTACAGCGCCACGTTGCGCGCGTGCGCCTCGCGCAGTGCCTGGGTCAACAGCGCCGATTGTCGCGGCCTCGGGCGGCGTGCCGGCTGCGGCGGCGGGCACGCCACGGTCGGCTCGACGGCGAGGAGACAGACGTAGGTGTCTTCGCTCGCCTGCGCGACGATGGCGGCCAGATGGACCAGGCTCCTGGCAGTGCGCGGGTTAGCGGCGGCCACCAGAATCAGGTCCTTCGCCGGCTCCATCTCCCGCGCGCGCCGGGCGACCAGCCGCGAGATCGGCCGACTGCCGTAGTAGACGAGGCCGAAAAGGAGCAGCACCCCGCCCCCAAACAACAGCGCTCGCCCGTCGACAAAGGCGACGATCAGCAAGCAACTCGCGCAGGCCAGGCCGGCCGTTAGCGGAAAGAGCGGCGCCCTGAAGGGCCGCTCGATATCCGGGTACCGTTGGCGCAGGCGCACCATCGCCAGGCTGCCCCAAAACAAGACGAACAGGTAGCCAGAGCTCGAGATATAGCTGAGGAAATCGACCAACCCGATGACGGACACCAGCGCACTGATGCCGCCAATGACGAGGATTGCCACGTGCGGCGTCCTGAAGCGGCTCAGTCGAGAGAGCGCACGGGGCCAGACGCCGTCGCGGCTCAGCGTGAACGCCTCGCGCGTCGCGCTCAACATGGCCGAATTGACGGACGTGAGCGTGGCGATCATGCCCGCCAACGCCATCATCGGCACGCCCCAGCCGGGGATAAAGCGCCGCACCGCATCGGTCAGCGCCGTCTCGGACCCCGCCAGCTCTTCCCAGGGCACCGTGCCGAGCGCGACCAGCCCGACCGTCACATAGATTACCGTGCACAGCGTCAGGCTGATCAGAATGCCGAGCGGGATCGTGCGGCCCGGATCGGTCACCTCCTCGGCATCGTCGGCGATGACCTCGAAACCGACGTAGGCGTTATAGACGAGTGCGACGGTCGCCAGGATGCGCGCCAGGTTGCCCCACGCGCCGCCGCGGGCCAGCACCTCCCGGCCGCTCATGAACACCTCCCAGTGGAATCCGGCGGGGTGGACGAAGCCCACAACGATGAATACGGCCAGGATCGCCAGCAGAACGCCGCCCAGCACGATCTGCGCGTTGCCCACCCGCGTGACGCCCAGGACATTGAGCGCCACAAACACGCCAATCACCGCGATCGCGGCGGGGACAATGGGCAGTGCGGGCACAAAGACCTGCAACGAGTAGGCAAAGCCCACCGCCGAGAGGGCGGCGTAGAACGTGCTGGACATGGCGTCCATCGAGCCGACGAGGAACGAGAGCAGCCGGCCGTGTCGGCTGCCCTCGAAGGCCTCGCGGACATAGCTCATCGCACCGCCGGCCACGGGGTAAGTGGTCGCCAACTCGCAATAGTTGAGGGCCACGCTATAGCTCAGCAGTCCGCCGACCAGGAACGCCAGCACGGCCGCAGGCCCGGCTATGCCCGCGGCATGACCGGTCAGTACAAAGATCTCGGCGGCCAGCGTCCCCGCAGTGCCCAACATAACCACCTGCACCAGATTCAACTGTCGCCTGAGCTTCCGCTTGCTCATCAGAACTCCCTAGACGATAGCCATTGTCGTGGCACCCGCCGTAAACCGAGCCGAGCGTGCGCCTGCACATCTCTGTGCAGGCGCACATTCCCACGCTCCGAGAGATGATTCAGCCCGTCTATCACTTGCCCAGCCCTACCTCGTCTGGCAATGCGCATGACGACAAAGGAACAGCTGGACCCATTGCATCATCAAGGCTCGAGTCAGCTTCCTCCATGGAATGACGGTATTTGACCCGCCCCGGCGAGCCCTCCGGGCGGGCAATCCACCTCACCACCAGAACCAATGCGGCGAGATGGCTC
>JAWLCP010000030.1:0-30623 GCA_041687115.1 Anaerolineae bacterium | reverse complement strand
AGGGTGCTCACTCTGGGAGGGCCGGGCCGCTCAACCAGCGGCGAATCCCGTTGAGTGCAGACGGATGCCCTGGCGTCTGCGACAGGCAGCGCACCGTTCAAGAGCCCGGTGACCGCCCGTTTGCCTGCCCCTCCGACCCGCAGTACAATGGTCTCACAATCCGCGGGTGAACGAAGGAGATGCCATGCCGGAAGCCACATTCCATTTCCCAGAGGACTTCACGTGGGGCGTCGCCACGGCTGCACATCAAGTCGAGGGCAACAACTCGAACAACGACTGGTGGGAATGGGAGCGCCAGGAAGGACACATCAAACAGGGAGCGGTCTCGGGGCTCGCGTGTGACTGGTGGGAAAACGCTGAAGCCGACTTCGATCGGGCCGCGGCGATGGGAGTGAACGGGCTTCGCCTCTCTGTGGAGTGGTCTCGCGTCGAGCCCCACCCCGGGACGTTCGACGAGGCCGCCCTCAGGCGCTACGAGGAGATGGTTCGTGGTCTTCAGGGCCGCGGCATCGAACCAATGATCACCCTCCATCACTTTACCAACCCCCGCTGGTTTGCGGACCAGGGCGGCTGGGAGAACGGGGAAAGCGTCGATCTGTTCGCCCGCTTCGTCCGCAAGGTCGTCGTGGCACTCGCTCCGCACTGCACCCTGTGGTGCACCATCAACGAGCCCAACGTGTACGCCTACCAGGGCTATCTGGCCGGCGTGTGGCCCCCGGGCCACTCCGACTTCCGAACCGCCATGCAGGTCACCCGGAACCTGCTCCTGGGTCACGCCACCGCCTATCACCTGATCCACGACATCCAGCCCGATGCGCGGGTCGGCTTCGCTCACAACATGCGATCCTTCGACCCGGCCAGGCCGAGATCGCCGGTGGACCGAGCCGTGACGAGCTTCGTAGATCGCGTGTACAATCAGTCGATTCTCACGACGTTGAGGCGAGGACTGTGGTCACCGCCGCTGGGCTTCGGGCTGGCGCTCAAGCTGAGAGGGACGCTCGATTGGATTGGCCTCGACTACTACACCCGCGAGTTGGTGACCTTCGATCGCACGCGGGCTGAGGAGGGCTTCAGTCGGCGCTTCCAGGCGGACGACGCTGAACTCCTCGACGGCGGCTACGGTGAGCTCTATCCTCATGGGATGCTCCGCTGCCTGCAGCGGCTTGCGCCGCTGGACATCCCCATCTACGTCACGGAGAATGGCATTCCAGACGATGACGACGACCAGCGCCCGCGCTATCTCCTCACCCACCTCCACCAGGTCTGGCACGCCATCCAGCGCTGTTATCCCGTGATGGGCTACTATCATTGGACCCTGGTGGATAACTTTGAGTGGAGCGAGGGGTGGGCGCTCCGCTTCGGGTTGATCGAGCTCGACCCGCGGACCCAGAAGCGCACGCCGCGACGCAGCGCCGAGCTGTACGGCAACCTGATCCGGGCCAGCGCGATCACTCCATGGCTCATCGAGACCTACGCGCCGGACCTGCGGCCTGAGCTCTTGCCGGAGGTGATTGAGACAACCCGTCCGGGCTGAGGGATCGACCTCACCAGGCTGAGGATTGCCGGAAGTGAGCCATATGAACGAGAAGGCGACCACATACTGCCCCAGGTGCGGAGCCGAGATGCAGACGGCAGAGGTGGCCGGCCGCACGCGGGAGCTCTGTCCCACATGCGGATTTGTCCTCTATCGTAACCCGGTGCCCGGTGTCGGTCTCCTGGTGGAGATGGAAGGGAACATCCTGCTCATCCAGCGAGGTCAGGACCCGTTCAAGGGCTGGTGGGCTCTGCCCGCGGGCTACATCGAGGCGGACGAGTCCGTCGAGCAGGCAGCGATCCGGGAGTGCAGGGAGGAGACGGGACTGGAGGTCGAGCTGCTGGAGCTGTTTGGGGTCTACTCCTTCCCCGAGGGGCCGGTTCAGAGCGGCATCATCATCTTCTTTCGCGCTCAGCCGGTGGGAGGAGAGGTGCGAGCGGGCGACGATGCCCAGGACGTAAAGAGCTTCCCTCCGGACGAACTGCCCGAGATGCTCGCCTTCCGGACCCATCGCGAGGTGCTGGAGCGGTGGCGGAAGAGCCGCTCGCCTGAGTTCCGGGCCACCGTTCCCGGCACTGCCATCCGCGAGGCCCGCCCGGAAGACGAGTCCCGCGTACTGGACCTGCTGCCGTTGATTCCAGCCAATGAGGGGATGACAGAGACCGAGAGGGAGGCTGCTGCACAGCGGTTCCGGGAGAGCCTGGCGATCGACGTGCTGGTTGCAGAGGTCGATGGGGACGTGGTGGGGTTCTTGGTCCTGGCGTTCGTGCCTACCCTCTCGGGGCTGCGGGCCTTGATCGACGACCAGGCCGTGGATCCCGACTACCGACGACAGGGGTTGGGCGCGGCACTCGTTGAGGCCGCGATGCAGCGCGCGAGCCGACGTGGGGCCACACACCTGCTCGTCGACACGTCACGAGGCGATCCCGCAGCCCGCGAGTTCTACCAGGCGTGCGGGTTCGAGGCCGGCGGCATCGCACCCTTACGCATCAGGTAGGGGAACAGCGGCTGAACAGACCAGATCTCAAACAGCCAACCGCTGATCAGCCCAAGGTGATCGTAGTACGTGCGATGCGCCTCGCGCCATCCGCAGCAGCCAACGCGAATCACAGCATCTCGCGGTACGAAAAAGGGCGGTCTCCTCACGTGGGACCGCCCTGAAGTGGCGGAGAGGGCGGGATTCGAACCCGCGGAGCCCGAAGGCTCACGCGCTCTCCAGGCGCGCGCATTCGGCCAGACTATGCTACCTCTCCATGTCTACCGCAACCAACATTATACCACTCGCCATATCGGCTGGCAAGGAATCGTCACCGGCCGAGACCGGACTGTCAGACGTATCCAAACCATGGTAGAATCGCGCGCGGGCCGCAGAGGCGGTCGAGCAAGGTCGCCCAGAGTGACTGAGTGAGCCGGGCTCGCCCCCATACCGGTCAGCACGAATCGAATCCAGCTGCACCAACACAGGACCCGAGACATATGCAGCAACGAGGCTCAGAATCCAGGAGCACGGAGCTCCTCGTCGCCACCCATAATCCGGGCAAGAAGCGAGAATATCAAGCGCTCCTTGCACCGCTGGAAGCCAACATTAGCTTCCCGGATGACCTGGGGATTCATCTTGAGATTCGCGAAGACGGGTTGTCCTACGCCGAGAACGCCCGCAAGAAAGCTGAGTCCTATGCTCGTGCTTCCGGCCTGCTGACCCTCGCCGATGATTCCGGACTCGAGGTGGACGCCCTCGAGGGCGCACCGGGGATACACTCCGCGCGGTATGCGTCGGGCAGCGATGCGGACCGGGTGCAGGCCCTGTTGGGCGAGTTGCAGGGAATTCCGTGGGGTGAGCGTACGGCTCGCTTCCGCTGCGTCGTGACCATCGTCACCCCCGATGGCCAGGTTTACGACGCGGAAGGCATCTGCGAAGGCATGATCGCCTGGCAGCCATCAGGAGAGGGCGGATTCGGCTACGATCCGGTCTTCTATCTCCCTGAGCGGGGAAGGACGATAGCAGAGCTGTCGCGGAGGACGAAGAACCGTATCAGCCATCGTGCTCGTGCCGTCCAGGCTGCACTGCCGACGCTGGAACACTTGCTAAGAGAGAGTGAGCAACCCCTGCAACAGGACCGAGCGCATGGACGGACACGGGACGACCGGTGACCCCGCGAAAGGCCTTAGTCGCGCCGTCTGCCAGATGTCCCGACCGCACCCTGCGCGGGCCTGTAGATCCAGGCCGGCCGATTCGGCCCCAGGCAGCCGTTGGATTCGATCCTCCACCGCTGAAGATCATCGCTGATGTTGGCTATTGACCTGCTCTATACAGACCACGTGCCTGACTGGCTCACTCGTCTCGGTCTGAAAGTGATCCTCAGAAGGAGTCTGAGACGTCGCTACGGCGCAAGCATCGATGAACGAGATCGTCAGAAGCGTGCGCTGATCCGGAAGCTCAAACGCAGTCCAATCGCCATACACACGGCCGACGCCAATCGTCAACACTACCGGGTGCCGGCGGCGTTCTTCGAGCTCATCCTCGGCAGCCGGTTGAAGTACAGCTGCTGCTACTGGCCGGCAGGCGTCTGCACGATCGACGAGGCCGAGGAGGCGATGCTGCGCCTGACCTGCCACCGAGCCCGGCTCCGTGACGGCATGGTCGTGCTCGATCTCGGCTGCGGATGGGGCTCTCTCTCCCTCTGGATCGCGGAGCAGTACCCGGCGTGCCATGTGGTGGCGGTCTCCAATTCACCGGAGCAGATCGCGACCATTGAGAGGCGCTCTCGCGAACGTGGGCTTGGCAACGTTGAGGCTCTTGTCGGCGACGTCAACCATCTCGAGTTCGGTCGCCGGTTCGATCGAGTGATGTCGATCGAGATGTTCGAGCACATGAAGAACTACGAACGCCTGATGGCGAACATTGCGTCTTTCCTGAAGCCAACCGGTAAGCTCTTCGTCCACGTCTTCAGCCATCGCGAGTTTGCCTTCGAGTTTCAGGCGGACGACCCCAACGACTGGATGGCCCGCACGTTCTTCAGCGGCGGGACGATGCCGTCCGATGATCTGCTGCTCCATTTCCAGCGGAATCTGCATCTAGTTGATCACTGGCGCCTTAGCGGGACGCACTACGCCAGAACCCTGCGGGCATGGCTCGACAGGCTAGACGTCCACGAGCCCGAGGCGCGAAAGGTGTTGCGCGAGACCTACGGCCCCGATCAGGAGACCCGCTGGTGGGTCAACTGGCGGCTGTTCTTCATGGCTTGCGAAGAGACGTGGGCGCTCCGGCGGGGGCGCGAGTACATCGTCTCGCACTATCTGTTCCAGAAACGATGATCGGCGCCGGACCTGACCCGCCGATCAGACCGCACGAGACGGGAATAACACACAGGCGTTCGTCAGGTTAGAAGATAACGGGAGGTTTACCCGATGAAGCGGGAACAGCAACATTTCGTGCACGTGATGACGGATGAGGGCCCTCGGTGGGGAGTCGCCGTTGGGGAACGACTCCATGCCCTGCGAGGAGACCCCTTCGGGACCTGGGAGTTGGCTGAAGACCTCGGTCACCTCGACGCGGCACCCCTGCTGGCACCCGTCATCCCCAGCAAGATCATCTGCGTGGGGCTCAACTACCTCGCCCACGCCGCTGAAAGCAACAAGGAGATCCCTCCAGAACCGCTGCTGTTCTTCAAGCCGCCCAGCGCCGTCATCGGCCCGGAGGCGAACATCGTGCTTCCGGCGCAGTCCCAGCGCGTGGACTACGAAGCGGAGTTAGCTGTGGTGATCGGCAAGCGCTGCCGCAACGTCAGCGCCGAAGAGGCATGGAGCTACGTACTGGGCGTGACCTGTGGCAACGACGTCACCGCCCGCGATCTTCAGCGGCGCGACAACCAGTGGACCCGTGCCAAGGGGTTTGATACGTTCTGCCCGTTGGGGCCCTGGGTGGTGACCGGGCTGAGCGAGGATGCAGCAAGCGACCTGGAGGTCACCTGCCGGGTCAACGGCGAGGTGCGTCAGGCAGCTCGGACGTCGGAGATGATTGTCTCGGCGTCGGAGCTAATCGCCTACGCATCATCCATCATGACGCTGGAGCCGGCCGACGTGATCATGACCGGGACGCCAGATGGTATCGGGCCCTTGGCCCCAGGAGACGTGGTGGAGGTCGAGATGGAGCAGATCGGCCTCTTGCGCAACTACGTCGTATAGGAGGCGGCCCGGCGATTTAGCCGGTCCTTGGCGTGCGGTATCAGGGCGTCAGGGATATCTGTGGTGTGCAGCCCGGTGATCTGGCGGAGGCGTTCATCCACTAGGGCTCACCCAGAGCGTGGCCGCCTTACCTCACCCAGGGATTGGAGCGCTTCTCCTCCCCCACCGTCGTCTTGGGCCCGTGCCCCGGGTAGATCACGGTGTCATCGGGCAGCGAGAACAGCACCTCCTTGATGGAACGCATCAAGGTCTCCCGGTCGCCGCCGGGCAAGTCGGTCCGTCCGATGCCTCTGGAGAAGAGGGCATCCCCGACGAAGGCCACTCCTTCGTCCGCCTCATAGAAGGTGACCCCACCGGGGCTGTGACCTGGGGTAAAGAGGACCTCGAAGCTTAGCGTTCCGAGCTGAACGGTCTGCCCCTCGGTTAGCTCGACGTCGGGCGGTGGGCTGGGCTCCACGTTCAGCCCCCACATCGACGCGCCTCCGTCGGCCTCCAGCAGAGGACGCTCCTTGGGGTGCAGGCCCAGTCTTGCCCCTGTGGCGGCGATCACCTTGGCTATGCCCCCAATATGGTCAAAATGGGCGTGGGTGATAAGCACGTACTCAACCTCAAGGTCAGCGCCTTCGACCGCCCGAACGATGCGCTCCCCTTCGCCCCCGGGATCGATCACCGCTCCTCGATGCGTTCTCGGACATCCGACGATGTAGCAGTTGGTCTGATTCATCCCGACGGGCACGGTATGAAGGATCATAACACCCTCTCTAGCACAGCTCTGCGACCCCTGACGACTGGCTGCCGGCGAACCTCCTCCGCCCTCCCCGACGAGGATGGTGCCACGCGCTTGAGGGGGCATGGAGGATCGATCGCGCACTTGCTCGCTTGTGGTTCTCGTCCACTCACAGGCGCGTGATTATAGCAAATCCGAATCCCTTTGTCCAACGAGGAAAACGTGCTAACATGTAGGATTGCCCTGGCAGCCACGACACGAGTCATGAAGCACGGATTGGCCTGATAACAGATAATCGACCCATGATCGACCCACAGGACGATAGAGCCAAGCTCATCGTGCGAGGAGCACGAGAGCACAACCTGAAGAACATCACCGTCGAGATCCCACGCGACAAGATGGTCGTGATCACCGGGATCTCTGGCTCCGGCAAGTCATCTCTCGCATTCGACACTATCTACGCGGAAGGTCAGAGGCGATACGTGGAGAGTCTTTCCGCCTATGCACGCCAGTTCCTTGGTCAGATGGAGAAGCCTGACGTCGACCAGATCGAAGGATTGTCGCCGGCCATCTCCATCGACCAGCGGGGCGTCTCCCATAACCCTCGGTCGACGGTCGGGACGGTCACAGAGATATATGACTACCTCCGGTTGCTCTATGCTCGCGTCGGGGTCCCGCACTGCCCTCAATGTGGGCGCGAGGTGACCAGGCAGAGCGCGGAGCAGATGGTCGACGCAGTCATGACCATGAGGGCCGGGACCCGCTTCCAGGTGCTGGCACCGTTGATCAAGGATCGAAAGGGGCACCACCAGGCGATCTTCGAGGACGTGCGCAAGGCCGGCTTCGTCCGCGTGCGGGTGGACGGTGAGGTGCGCGATCTGGACGACAGAATCGAGCTCGATCGCTACAGGATGCACACCATCGAGGCGGTTGTGGATCGTCTGATCATTCCGCAGCAGGCAGAGAACGGGTTCCGCTCTCGCTTGACCGATTCGATGGAGACGGCCCTCAGGTTGAGCGACGGCATCGTCATCGTCAATGACGTCTCATCGGAACCCCCGCGAGATGTCCTTTACTCCGAGCACCTGGCCTGTCCAGTGTGTGGGATCAGCTTGCCGGAGATCGAGCCACGCACATTCTCCTTCAACAGCCCCCACGGAGCATGCCCGGAGTGTGAGGGGCTTGGGACGCAGATGAAGCTCGATCCGGAGTTGATCGTCCCGAATCCCGAGCTCAGCCTTCAGGAGGGCGCCATACAGGCCTGGAATACCAACCGGAAGGAAGGCTACCGCTGGCAGATGATCAAGGCGGTCTGCGAGCACTTCGATATTCCCGTCGACGTGCCCTGGCGTATGCTGAATGGGACCCAACAGCGCATAATCCTCTATGGCAGCGGCGATGAGCGCATCCAGCTGCGATACGTCAACCGGGAGGGGCATCACCGTAAGTACGGGACCCAGTACGAGGGGGTTATCCCCAACCTGGAGCGACGCTATCGGGAGACGGATTCTGACTACATTCGGAGCAAGATAGAGACGTTCATGACCCACCGCCCCTGCCCGGCCTGTGAGGGGGCGCGGCTCCGGCCAGCTGCACTGGCTGTCACCGTCGCGGACACGTCGATCGATGTGCTCACCAGTTGGCCCGTCAGTCGACTCCTCACCTGGATCGACGAGCTGTCCGACGGTCGCTTCCAGGATGCGTCCCAACCGGTCGAGATCTCTCAGGCTCCCGATCTTCTCACTCACAAGCAGTGGCAGATCGGACGACGGATCCTCAAGGAGGTATACGATCGGCTCCGCTTCCTGGTGAACGTGGGTCTTGGATACCTGACCCTGGACCGCACGGCAACCACGCTGGCCGGCGGCGAGGCACAGCGCATCCGGTTGGCGACCCAGATCGGCTCACGACTGATGGGTGTGCTGTACGTGCTGGACGAACCCAGTATTGGGCTCCATTATCGCGACCAGAGCCGCCTGATCAACACCCTCGACCAGATGCGGGACCTGGGCAACACCCTCCTGGTGGTCGAACACGACGAGGCGACCATACGTGCGGCCGACTGGATCATCGACCTGGGGCCCGGAGCGGGGAAACATGGTGGTGAGGTCGTCGTCTCTGGCACCGTAAGCGACGTGGTGGACTCCCCGGAGAGCATCACCGGGGCGTATCTCTCAGGCCGGAAACAGATTCCGATCCCAGAGGAGCGCCGTGAGGGCAACGGCGATTGGCTCGTGATCCACGGGGCGCGCGAACACAACTTGAAGGACATGGACGTCCCCATCCCCCTGGGGAAGTTCGTCTGCATCACGGGCGTTTCGGGCTCGGGCAAATCGACGCTGCTCATCGACACCCTCTATCGGCGATTGGCTCAATCCCTGCACGGCTCGCGTGACCCGGCAGGCGACCACGACTACATCGAAGGCGTGGAGAGGATTGACAAGGCAATCAACATCGACCAGTCGCCCATCGGACGAACCCCGCGCTCCAACCCGGCCACCTACACCAGCGTCTTCACGCCCATTCGAGAGCTCTTTGCCTCCCTGCCCGAGTCAAAGGTGCGGGGCTACGAGAAAGGGCGCTTCTCTTTCAACGTCAAGGGTGGACGATGTGAGGCGTGCAAGGGACACGGGACCCTCCAGATCGAGATGCAGTTTCTCCCAGACATCTACATTCCCTGCGACGTCTGTCACGGCAGTCGCTACAATCGAGAGACGCTCCAGGTGCGCTACAAGGGTAAGAACATCGCCGACGTCCTCGACTTGACCATAGACGAGGCCGCCGAGTTCTTCGCCAACATCCCCACCATCAAGCGGAAGCTGAAGACGCTGCAGGATGTGGGCCTGGGCTACATCACGCTGGGCCAACCTTCTCCGACTCTTTCTGGGGGCGAAGCGCAGCGGGTGAAGCTCTCCCGAGAGCTGAGCAAACAGGCCACTGGACAGACCCTCTACGTCCTTGATGAGCCAAGCGTGGGACTTCACGCAGCCGACGTCCACAAGCTGATCGCCGTGCTCGACCGCCTGGTGGATGCGGGGAACACGGTCGTGATCATTGAGCACCATCCCGACATCGTGAAGGTCGCCGACTGGATCATCGACCTCGGTCCGGAGGGGGGCAATGCCGGCGGCGAGGTGGTGGCCAGAGGGACGCCGGAGCAGATCGCGCAAGTGGACGAGAGCTATACGGGCCAGCTCATGAAGCTGGTCCTGAACGGCGAGCTGTAGACCGGGAGCTCAGCCCTGGTCCGCGGCGCGCGTGTGATCCGCGGCCCATGAGCCCGACCGCACACGAGGGCCCTGCGAGGCCCGCCTCATCGTCTGAGATGGTTCGTCGCTGGCGGAAGCCGTTGCCCGAAGACCCGGAGCAGACCGACACATCAAGGACCCCAGGATGAGACAAGCGCAAGCTCTGTGGCGCCGCCACCATATCTGGATAGGCGTGGGGGTGAGCGCGGCGCTGGCCCTGGTGTGCTACGGTTTCGTCCTCCGCCTTCCCTTCTTCCTTGACGATCTGCCAATCATGACCTGGCTCTCGCACCATACCTGGGGCGACATCTGGACCCAGTCGAGCGAGAACCAGTTCTACCGCCCTCTCGCCTTCACCATCTACAAACTCGGACGGCTGCTGCCTTCAGGGCTGGACCGCACCTTCCTGCACAGCGTGAGCCTTCTCATCCACTGGGTCAGCGCTCTCCTGATCATGCACATCGTCAAGATAACCGATCGATCCGCCGAAGAGGCCGTGGCTGCCTCGGTCCTGTTTGTCGCCTTCCCGTTCATGTTCATGGCCATCCCCTGGATCACGGCCATGTCCCACCCGCTGGTCACCATGCTTACCCTACTGGCAGCTTTCGCCGCACTGAAGGGAGAACGAGACCAGTCCGTAAGGTGGTGCGGGCTCAGCCTTCTCGCCACGATTCTGGCACCCCTGGCCCACGAGAGCGGACAGGCGTGCGCCGTGGTCGTGGGAGGGCTCGTGCTGATCCAATGCGGACTCCGCTCTCGCCGCACCGTGCTCCTCGTCTTGTTAGGCGGTCTCCTCAACGTTGGCACGCTGGTCTTGCGGAGCCACATCCCCGGGGTGGGCCAGCCCGCGTTCGCAGGAGCGCAGGACTGAGTGCAAAATGTCCTCTTCTTTTTGCACGGGCTGACCTACCCCGTCGCGCCGCTGATCGGTGGGCTGGTGGGCCGTTACGCCGTCCAGGACTTCGCCCTGGTGGCCGTCGCCGCCACCTGTCTACTCGGCGTAGTGGTCTGGCTGGTGCTCAGACGGGCCGAATGGCGTTGGGCGGCTTCGCCGCTCTGGTGGTGGGCCTGCGCCGCCCTTCCGGCCGGGCTTTCCCTCCGTTATGGCTACCTCTACGCCTCACCACGGGTGTACACGCTAGCGGCAGCCGGCACGGTCACACTATGGAGCGGGGTGATCTTCGGCATCAGCAGGGCAATGAAGAAGGTCTCCCTGCAGATACTGACCGTGGTTCTCCTGCTCGGCCTGATCCTATCGCACAACGTGGCTTTCCTCCGCCGTCAATTCGACCTTTTCTCGGCCCTCAACGACCTCTACCTGGGGGTCTTGGAGGCAGCGGAGAATGAGGAGAACGTGCCGCTCGGATTCGTCAACCTGCCGAAGGCCCTGGCCCACCCAGACAAGACGTACGCCATGATCCAGGAGACTGTCCTCTTCGTTCCGCCTTACTCCAACGTCTCCGAGTTCATCGAGGTTAACGGAGAGTGGAAGCCGGCGGAGGCAGTCATGTACACCCCAGTGCTTCAGGAGACGGACTTCGCGTTCGGCTTTCAGGGCCACGGTCTCGACTGGGACGGAATGCGTGATTTCGCTGCCAATCACCGGACGATCTGGCTGGCAAAATGGCGCGATGGGCGCTTCTCCTTGTTGTACGTTGGCAGTGTGGAGTCGGACGCCGCGACGTCGGATGAGCCTCTGGTCCGCTTTGAGGGCGGGCCGGCCATCGATTCGGTATCGGCCAAGCCGATCGCCGAGGGCCACCAGGCCGTGGTCATCGATTGGGTGGCCGAGGGACCGGTGGACGCCGAGATCTTCGTCCACGTCCGGGACGCCGATGGTGAGCTCGTCGCGCAAGCGGACGGCCCCGCACTGGGAGGCATGGTCCCCATCTGGGTCTGGCGCGCGGGGGATCGCGTCCACGACGTGAGGCACGTGTACCTGAAGGAGCCAGCACCGTACACCGTGCAGGTGGGATTGTACGACTCGGATGGGCGCTTTCCGGCTTACGTGGACGGCGTGCTGCACTCTGATGGCGTGGCACCAGTGGCGATGATTCAGCCTTAGTCCAGCGCAGCCCAGTCAGGTTCTCACACCCTTACTTCATCCTGTAGCGTCGTCCCGCCTGCACGGTGCCAGTCCACGCCTCGAGATGGGGGATACACGCGTGACGCGATCTCTTCCCGACCCCCACGTAGTTTCGGACCCGAGAGGATGCGTCGCCGTCCCGGTCCACTCGGCGGCGGTCGGCCAAGGCAACTCGAACCCCCAGGGTTGCGCGTCTCGAAGCTAGATGCTACAATCGAGTCTCGCGTTACCGCTTCATGCTTGGGAGGAGTCACCATGACCGACTTGATGCAGCCGGGTGGTCGCTACTTCGAGGAGTTCGAGGTTGGCGACACCGTTGAGACCGCGGCACGGACGGTCACCGAGAGCGACGTGATGCGCTTCGCCGGCCTCTCCGGAGACTACAACCAGCTTCACACCGACGCCGAGTATGCCAGGGAGACCATGTTCGGCGAGCGCATCGCCCACGGTCTGCTGGGACTCTCGATTGCCAGCGGTCTGAGCTCTCGGCTGGGTTTCGCCGAGGGGACGGTTGAGGCGTTCACCTCGCTCGACTGGAAATTCCGCGGCCCCATTCGGTTCGGCGATACCATCCGCGCGCGACTGGAGGTGAAGCGGAAGAAGGAGATGGCTCGTCTTGGGGGTGGTTTCGTCGTCTTTGACGTCGTGGTCCTCAACCAGGAGGACGAAACGGTGCAAAAGGGAAGGTGGACGCTGCTCATCAGGAGCGCCCCGTGAGATCCTGACCCCGGCGCATCGCACCTTACCTGCGCGCTCTGGAGTTCGATGCCCGCACCCACCATCCCTCACTACCTCCACCGATTCTCCCTCCCCACTCCCTTTCCCGTCGGCCCCGTCAACGTCTACCTGGCCGAGGGAGAACACCTGACCCTGATCGATACCGGTCCACGATACCAGCCGGCGCGAGAAGCCCTGCAGGCCGGGTTGAACGATGTGGGCTACGGCGTGGCCGACCTTGAGCGCATCCTGCTGACCCACGCTCACGCCGATCACTGTGGCCGGGCGGCGGAGCTGGCCGCTGGCTCGGGTGCGGAGGTCTGGACCCACTCCGCAAACGTCCATCGGTTGGGGCACGACGGAGACACGCGACGCCTCGCCTCCTACGCCCAGGTGATGCACTGGGCCGGCGTGCCGGCGCCGGTCATGATGAAGCTGGCCAGGACGGAGCGTGGCTACCACCAGTATTCGGAACCCCTTACGCCCGACCACGCGGTGAGCGACGAAGATTTGCTCGAGCTCGGTGGCGAAATGTGGCGAGTGCTCCACACCCCCGGCCACACGGGCGGCCTGATCTGCCTGTACCAGCCGGAACGCGGCCTGCTCATCTCCAGCGACCATCTCCTGCAGGATGTCTCCTCCAACCCGATCGTCGACCCGCCGCCCCGAGGCGGGAGCGAGCTTCCCCGTCGCCTGGTGGAGTATATGACACAACTGCGCCGCGTAGCCGACCTGGCCGTGACGTTGGCGCTGCCAGGTCACGGCCCGGCCATCACCGATCATCGCGCGCTGATCCAGAAGCGACTCCTTTTCCACGAGGAGCGTGCCCGTTGCATCCTGGACACACTGGACGACGAGACCTTCACCGCGTACGAGATCGCAGGGATCCTCTTCCCCGATCTCGATCCGGTGAATACGTTTCTGGCGATCTCCGAGGTTATCGGCCACCTTCAGTGGATGGAGAAAGAGGGACGAGTCAGGCACATAGAGCGTCTCGGTGTGGCACGCTGGGCACGGGATGGATGACCGCAAGCCCAGCCCGGGGCGCTCCGGTGTCTCACGCTTCAGACATCTGATTCATAGAGGCATGCCATGAAGGTCTCCGTGGGGACCCTGTTGACGCTGGTACTGGTCCTGAGCACGAGCGCACCTCTGATCTCCCCCCTGTCTCCACACGCCGCGTCTCCCGCCGCACGGCCCGTCTCCGACGGTTCGCCGGCGGCGACCACATTCTCCCTCGACGGCGTACGCTTGGAGGTGAGCACCGCCTTCCTGGTCGACCTGGAGTTCGCCACCTCAGACCCGGATGCCGCCATACAGACGGCGACCGCTGTCCAGAGAGAACCTCTCTTCAAGGAGCTCTCCATCACCGTGGTCCCCTTTGGATTGGCACCGCCGACCGAATCCCTTCCAACCGCTGAACCCGGCGGCGGAGATGCCTACCGGGCAGGCCTCAGGGGATATCGGGAAGCCCAGGGAGGAGAGCCCAGAGAGGGCCCGGTCATCAGTCTCTTCGAGAAGAACGTAGTCGGTCTACACAGTGAAGTGGACGTATACGTCCGCGGTGGGTCACCCACGCGAGTGGTCATCGCAGAATGGGTTGTGGAGGCCGGGGATGGAATCTGGCTGGTCAGGGCAAGTCAAGACCTGGACAGGAGTCTCGCGAAGCCGCGGCTCGCCTCCCTAGCAGATTCGCTTTCGGACCTGGAGCTGCGAAGCGCTGACCTGGAGCAACCATCCACCAGCCTTGCGGCGGCAGAACAAGGTCTATCGTCTACGATCCTCGGTCCGCAGAGATCGAGCGCGGAAAGCGCCGATGCCCCCCAACTCCCCTTTCCCTCCTGGTGGAGTGGAGAATGTGACGCCGACAACTTCTATGCGGCCACAGGCGCCCGCGCGTATCCCCTCGGAGCCGAATACCGGGGTATGAAGGCCTGTGGGCCGCGCCCATGGGCCGACGCTGGCCCTCAGGCTTACGTCGACTTCGGCGCCGGGGTGAAACAGATTGAGTGGCAGTGCCCGGAGTTGAGCAAGAGGTTCTTGTACCTGGCGTACGGCATCGCCCCCTACCTTGCCAACGGGAGTCAAGTGGTCTGGCACTACTCCGGCGACCTGCTTGACAAGGTGTCGAACTGTGAAGTGGGACAGGCGCCTCAACCCGATGACGTCCTGAGCTCCGGCTCGACCTCGACCTACGGACATACGTCCGTCGTGGTCGCGTCCGATGTCGACGATGACGGGAACGGTGAGATCCGCGTCATCGAGCAGAACAACTCCAGCACCGGTCTCAGTACCCTCAGCGTCGACAACTGGTGCGTGGCCCCGACCTACGGAGAGGTGAGCGGTTGGCTGCACAATCCGGCTCAGGACGAATGGGTGGTCAAGTACTACAGTGACGCCCGACTAACGACCAAGTGTCACGACTCACGTGTCGACGGGACCTACGTCTTCGGAAACTGGGGGGCCGGGGCGCCCGCCGACGGATGTCCCTCCGATCAATTCAGCGCTCGCTTCTCCCGGCAGGTGAGCTTCGTGGGTGGTGACTACACCTTTGCGCTGGGGTACGACGACGGTGCTCGCCTCAAGATCGATGGGCAGACGGTCATAGACGGGTGGGAAACACCTGGTCCACACCACGACTACGAGACCCGTCACATCGAGAGGGGCCGTCACGACGTGGAAATCGAGTACTACGAGAAGACGGGAGATGCCTACCTGACCGCCTTCTGGTGGGGACCTGGTCTTGAGGTCGCCCGAGAATCGAGGGATCCCTCACGCTGGTACGCTCAGTACTGGGGCAATCGGGCACTCTGGGGGGATGCCGTCGTCTCCGTCAATGGACGGACCGGCTTCCTGGATCACAATTGGGGCTATGACGGTCCGGCGGCTGGTCTACCGGTGGATCATTTCAGCTCTCGCTTCGAGCAAGGCGTCGATTTCGATGCCGGTTGGTGGCGCTTTGTCGTCTCTGCCGATGACGGTGTGCGTCTCTGGGTCGACGATGACCCGATCCTGGACGAGTGGCAGGATCAAGTGGCGACCTTCAGCCAGGAGGTTGAGCTAACCAAAGGCACGCACGAGGTGAAGCTGGAGCATTACGAGAACCTCGGGGTGGCGCACGTCCGGCTCAGCTGGGAGCGGATTCCCGTCAGCACCACGCTGACCGGCGGGATTACGTCACCGATAGGCTCCACCGCCATCGTCAGCTGTCCTCTGACCATCGAGGCTGAAATCGGGGACGAGGGTGACAGCGGCGTCGAGGTTGTCGAGTTTCACGCCGCCTACGACGGTGCGTGGCACCATCTGGGGGATGATCCCACCCCTCCCTATCAAGCGGTCTGGGATTGCTCGTCCGTGGGCAATCAGGGTGTCTGGCTATCTATCCACGTTCAAGAAGATGGAGGCGATAAGGTCATCGATCTCGGTGGTCACGTCTACGTCATCCTGGACGTCCCGAAGCACGTCTACCTGCCCTTCACGGCAAGAGGCCATTAGCGCGAGGGCAACCCCTTCTGTGCGGGTCTGAGAGCCGTCCTGCTGCGTCTGACCCCGCGCTTGCCATCCAACCTTTGCTTGCTATAATCCACCCTCGTTGCGGAACCCAGAGAGGGCGTTCTTCGTCTACATAGTGGAGACAACGCATGGCTCAGGCAGATCACTCCAAACCATTGGACGACAGGCAGGATTCAGGCTCCCGACCTGAGCGCGAGTCCGACGCCCCGTCCCAAAACCTGGTCGATACCCAGCCCACGCCACGCGTGCCTCCTGCTACCTTCGAGGCCGACGACCCCCAGTACGGATATCGGACATCCACCAGACAAGACCCTCCCTACGGAGGGCGTCGGGATCTACCGCCACCGCACCGCCCTGGATATCGTCCCCCTCAGTCCCCACCCCCGCTTACGAATCGTCAGCCGCCAGCGAAGGAGCAGCATCAATGGGGACTCGTCATATTGAAGATTGGCTTCGTCGCAGTAGCCGTGGTGGTGATTGCCTTCTTCGTCGCTGTGGCTGCCTCCGTCGTGGGATACGTGGCCATCGCGAATGAGCTCCCCTCACCGACAGAGTTGCAGAGCCAGCAGACGGCTTTCGTCAGCAGCAAGATCTACGATCGCGAGGGACGTCTGCTCTACGAGGTGATGGATCCCGAGGGCGGGCGACGAACGTACGTCCCGCTTGAGGAGATCTCCAGCCACGTCATCAACGCCACCGTCGCCACGGAGGATCGCGACTTCTGGGTTCATCCCGGCTTCGATCCCGTGGCGATGGCCCGAGCCATCTACTACGTGCTGACCGAGGGGGAGATCGTCTCCGGTGCCAGCACGATTTCGCAGCAACTGGCGCGGATGGTCTTGCTTCCCGACCAACGCTTCGAGCAATCTGCCGAGCGGAAGGTCAAGGAGATCATACTGGCGGCCGAGCTCACGCGTGTCTACTCCAAGGATACCATCCTCGAGATCTATCTCAACGAGCTCAACTACGGCAACCGCGCCTATGGCATCCAGGCTGCAGCCGAGACCTACTTTGGAACCGGCGCGGCCAACCTCACGTTGGCCCAGGCCTCTTTTCTAGCCGGCCTGCCGCAGTTGCCCGCCACCTATGATCCCTTCGGTGGAGGGCTCGAGCGGGCTCTCTCCCGCCATCAGAATGCCCTGGCCTTGATGGTTAAGGACGGTTACATCACCCCAGCCGAGGCAGAGCAGGCCGCGGCTGAGATGCGCGACTACACGTTTCGAGCTCCCCAGCTCGACGTAGGTACCGCGCCTCACTTCGTCGTCTACGTGCGCCAGATCATAGAGGAGCTCTACGGTCCCGAGGCGCTCTACCGCGGCGCAGGGTTGCGCATCCACACCACCCTCGATCGTGATCTGCAGAACACGGCCGAGCAGGCCGTGGGCCAGGGCCTGGCGAACCTGGCGGATCGCAACGCGACCAACGGCGCCCTCATCGCTCTCGACCCTGCCACCGGTCACATCCTGGCGATGGTCGGCTCCGCCGATTTCAACGACGAGACCATTGATGGACAGGTCAACGTCGCACTCCGTTGCCGTCAGCCCGGCTCGTCGATCAAGCCGCTCACCTATGTGGCCAGCTTCGAGCGCGGCTGGACGCCGGCGACGCTTTTCTGGGACGTCCGCACGGAGTTCCCGGATGGGGCGAATCCCCCTTACGTGCCGGTCAACTACGATCGGAAGTATCACGGCCCGGTACTCCTCCGGGATGCCCTCGCCAACTCCTATAACGTGCCCGCCGTTGCGGCGCTTCAGTTCGTCGGAGTGGAGGGCCTTCTGGAGATTGCCTCCCGCCTGGGCGTCGATTCGCTGGCGCACCCCGAGGAGCACTGCCCTGAGTATCCATACGACCGTCCGCCCACCTATGGGCTGGCCCTCACCTTGGGCGGCGGCGAGGTGAAGTTGCTGGAGATCACGGGCGCCTTTGGCGCGTTCGCCAACGATGGCGTGTTGATGCCCTCCAGCCCGATCCTGCGGATCGAGGATAGTCGCGGCAATGTCCTCGACGACAACGGCGCACCCACGGGCAGGCAGGTCATCTCACCAGAGCACGCCTATCTCATCACGGACATCCTGGCGGACGACCAGGCTCGGTGCGCCGCGTTTAGCTGTCCCAGTATCCTGGAGCTCAGCCGTCCAGCCGCGGCGAAGACCGGTACGACGGACGACTATCGTGATGCCTGGACGGTCGGGTATACACCCCAGATTGCTGCCGGCGTCTGGGTCGGGAACTCGGACAACTCGCAGATGGCTCAGGTGCCTGGTGCAGCCGGGGCTGGCCCGATCTGGCACAACTTCATGGAGGCGGCGCACGTCGACCTGCCGGTACGTGACTTCACACAACCTTCAGGCATCGTGAAACACGAGATCTCTGCCGACTCCGGAGCTCGCCCCAGCGAGCACTGCCCGAATCGGAAAGAGGAGATTTTCGCCAGGGGGCAGGAGCCACTCGACGAGAGCCACGACTGGTATCAGATGGTGAGGATCGACGCCTTCACCGGGCTGCGTGCCAATCCGTTCTGTCCCGATCACGCCGTAGAGAAGCTGATGCTCGACATCACCGACGAGAGAGGGCGAGAGTGGGTCAGTACGCACCCAGAGCAGTTCAACGGCCTGCCCCTGGCCCCCCTCGAGGAATGTGGCGAGGGCACCGACCGTCCCGAGGTATTCATCACCGACCCGGCCGCCGGTGCCACCGCCCACGGCGTCGTCCCCATCTTCGGGACCGTTCGGTTGCCCAACTTCGACCACTACGAGGTCCAGTATGGCATCGGCGGTGACCCCCAGGGCTGGGGATGGGTGAGCGGCCCCCATTCAGCGCAGGTACAGGATGGGCTTCTGACCGAATGGAATGCCGAGCATCTGGCGCCCGGGGTATACACGTTGCGCGTCAGGGCCTTCGACAGCGAGCAGCACGCCGTCGAGGCCCGGGTGTTGATTGAGCTGGTCGCCCCCACGGCGACGCCCACTGCCACACCCTCCCCCACCCCGGAGGCGACCCCCACGGCGACGCCCACCCTGTCGCCGACGCCTACCGCGACGGACACCCCGACCCCGAGCGAGCCGGATACCCCAACGCCGACCTCAACCCCCGAGGCCGGACCGACAGCCTCGCCGTCTCCGACCCCAGAGCCGACGGTGAGCGAGCCTACCGCGACGTCTGAGTCACCCTGAGGATCGTTCTCCAGCGTCGCTCGGGGTTCCAGCCTGGGCAGCACCGTCTGACGGTCCAGCCGGCAGGGCGGTTACCGGCTCTCGGTCGAATACTCGCTGATCCCCGGCCGCCCTCCGGAGCTGGAGCGTCCATACGCTGACGGCATCCCCGGAGGGCTCGAAGCCGAAATCCTCATACAGGCACCGAGCGCGGCGGTTGTGCTTCTGGGTGTTGAGGGAGACCTCCTCGACCCCGTTGTCCCAGAGAGCGCGGAGTGCCTCGCCCAAGAGGTGTGCGCCGATTCCACGGCCCTGCTCATCGGGGTAAACGGCGATTCGATTGAGGTGCGCAGCCGGCAGACGAGATTCCCACTCCGCGTACCCCACCACTCTCCCGCTCGACTCGGCCACGGCGAAGTTCGAGGCGCGGGCTGCCCTTCGCCGCACGCTCGCTTCGCTGCGCCACCAGTAGGGCGTGAACGCCGCCCGGTCGATGGCCGCAATCGCCGCGGAATCGGCCCTCCGGGCAGCCCGCACCGCGATGCCTGGCACCGTCGACTCAGGTGTGTGGCGATCGGTCTTGACCAACGTGATGATCTCGGTCAACGCCCTGAAGCCGCGCGTCACCAGATACGGTCCCGCCCATTCGCCGCCATCGATCCAGGCCAGCTCCCGCACCGACAGCGCTCGAAGGTGACTGAGCAGCCCGGGGAGCGAAAGGTCCAGCCACCTCCCGACGCGCAGGCCGTCGCCGACGGCCGCCAGGCGCACCCAGGCGACGGGAGATTCGTCCGCCGAGGCAAGGAGGACACCGTGGATGGAGTTCCCGTCCTCAACCACGACACAGCCTTCATCGGCACCAAACGCCCCCCGCTCCCACACCGCCACGGAGGTATGGCGGGCTTCTCGCACCAGGTCCTCAATGGCAGGCCAGTCGCCAACATTAGCCTCTCTCACCCTCATGGTGTGGTTGTTCTATCACAACGAAGGCGGATGGTCAAGGGGGTCCATTTGCCATTTCGTATCATCTGATGTAGACTTAAGGTGTATCCGTCAAGAAACCAGCGTGGGCAAGGATCACATCTTGCCAGCGCTTAGCCGCAGACTGGAAGTGAAGATGGCTGAACAAGGTCGCGAGCAGGCGTTGAACAGAGCGTTGGACAACCTGAAGAAGCGATTTGGAGAGGGAACCGTGATGCGCATGGGGGAGATCTCTCACCTGGACGTGGAGGTGATCCCCACCGGTTCCCTGGCGCTCGACCGAGCGCTCGGTGTGGGTGGCGTCCCGAGAGGTCGTGTAACGGAGATCTACGGACCCGACGGGGCGGGTAAGACGACCCTCGCCCAACACGTCGTGGCAGAGGCACAGAAGCTGGGAGGCACAGCAGCCTACGTCGATATGGAGCACGCCCTGGATCCGGCGTACGCGCGACGGTGCGGGGTTGACGTCGACAACCTGCTCATCTCGCAGCCGGATACCGGGGAGCAGGCTCTGGAGATCGCTGAGACGCTGATCCGGTCCGGAGCCGTCGACGTGATTGTCGTTGACTCTGTCGCTGCCCTGGTTCCACGCGCTGAGATCGAGGGTGAGATGGGAGACTCCCATCCAGGGCTGCAGGCGCGCCTGATGAGCCAGGCGCTGCGCAAGCTGAGCGGCGCGATCAAGCAGTCGAACGCCGCTCTGATCTTCACCAATCAGCTTCGAGAGAAGATTGGCGTGATGTTCGGCAACCCCGAGACGACCTCCGGCGGGCGGGCGCTCAAGTTCTACGCCTCAGTCAGGCTGGACATTCGCCGCATCACGTCGATAAAGGAGAGAGGAGAGTTGATCGGCACTCGGACCCGCGTCCGAGTGACGAAGAACAAGGTGGCGCCTCCCTTCAGGGTGGCGGAGTTCGACCTCATGTACTCCGAGGGAATCAGCAAGGAAGGCGACCTGCTGGACGTGGCAACCGATCTAGGCGTGATGGAGAAGCGCGGGTCGTACTATTACTACGACAGCGATGACTACCTGGCGCAGGGACGCGAGAACACGAAGGAGTTCCTGCGGGACAACCGGGAAGTGACTGAATCGATCGAGGCCGCCGTTCGGCAGAAAATGGTGGATGAGGGGACGATGGCGCCTTCCACCTCATCGTCAGACGTTGAAGAAGAGCACGAGGCTGAGTGACAAATACGTGCATCAGCCTCCAGTCTTTCTGGAGACAGCCACGGATTGATCTCGTCAGACATCGGTGCCTCGTCAGTGAGCACCGGGTTTCACAGCATCCTTTTCAAGCACACCTTAAGCTTATGACCTGTCCGAGAAGCGAGATATATTCTAATATGTCAGGCCGGGAGCGTCTAATCTGCACAAACCATCATATTGGATGGATGAAGCTTTTGAGACAGGAGTCGAATTGTAAACCGTAGGACCGTCGCTCAAGGTTGCAGCAGGCGATTCGCTGGATCGCCTGTCCGTTGAACCAACGGACGGAGAAGGATGCCTTCCCCCTGATCTGGGTCAAGGGGAAGAACCAAATCTGAGATCAAGATTGACGAATGCCCGTCATCAGCCGTGGCTCGCGAGCCACGGCTTTGCTTTTTTGGGGTGCAGATGGAAAGAGAGATCACCGCACTGACGTTCCAGAAGCACAACCAGGATCGCGTGAACGTCTACCTCGACGGTCAGTTCGCCTTCGGACTGGCTGCCATTGAGGCAGCGCGCCTGCGCGTGGGCCATAAGCTGAGCGATGACGAAGTCGTCGAGCTCCAGACGAAGGACCAGATTGAGCGGGCGTACGAGCGCGCGCTCAACTACCTCTCATACCGCCCTCGAAGTGAGGGTGAGGTACGGCGCAACCTGGGCAAGAAGGACGTGGAAGAAGCGGTCATCGATGCAGTCATCGGCCGATTGAAGCGTGCCGGGCTGCTGGATGACCGGGAGTTTGCGAAATACTGGGTTGACAACAGAGCACGTTTCAATCCTCGCGGCTTTCGGGGCTTGCGGCACGAGCTGCGGCAGAGAGGGGTCTCCCGCGACGTCATCGATGACGCACTGGAGACCTTCGACGTCGAGGCGGCTGCCCGCCAGGCGGTAGAGGCCGGCGCGAGCCGGTTGTCACAGGAAGCGCTGCCCGATTTCCGTCGGAAGCTCCAGGCGTACATGGCACGCAGAGGATTCTCCTATGCGGTGACTAGGCCGCTGGTTCAGGAGAAGCTGGAGGAGAAACGGCGCAAGGAAGATGGGGAAAGCGAGGGAAGACGATGAATGAGTTCATACTTACGCTGGTGGCAGCACTTCTGGCACTGGCTTTCGGATTTGGGCTGGGATTCTTGGTTCGAGCCACCGTCGTTCAGGCGGGACTAAAGGAGCTGAAGGAAGAGAGCGAACGACGTCTGGAGGTGGCGCGGAAGGAAGCCAAGGAGATCGTCCTCAGCGCCAAGCATGAGGCACTCAAGAAGAGGGAAGAAGCTGAGCAGGAGTTGGAGCGGCGGCGCTCCGGCCTGCGCCGCGAGGAGGAGCGTCTACAGGGTTGGCGGGAGAAGCTGGATCACCGTCAGGAACGTCTGGACCAGCGTGACCAGACCCTCAACAAGCGTCAAAGCGCTCTGGACAGACAGCGCAATCGGGTCGACCAGCTGGTGGAGGAGCAGGAAGAGACGCTGAAACGAATAGCTGGTCTGAGCCGTGAGGAGGCGCGGGAAGAGCTGCTGGCGTCCGTCGAGCAGGAGGCACGACAGGACATGGCGCGGGTGATCCGGAAGGTGGAAGCGGAGGCTGAAGAGGAGGCCGACAAGCGCGCTCGCAAGGTCATCACCACGGCCATTCAGCGCATTGCCAGTGAGCACGTGGCCGAGGTGACTGCCTCGACGGTATCGCTGCCGTCGGACGACATGAAGGGCCGCATCATCGGCCGCGGAGGGCGGAACATCCGAGCCTTCGAGAAGGAGGCCGGGGTCGACGTCGTCGTCGACGATACGCCCGAAGCGGTCACCATCTCCTGCTTCGATCCAGTGCGTCGCGAGGTCGCCCGCCGAGCGATGGAACGTCTCGTGTTGGACGGGCGCATCCATCCCACGAATATCGAGCGGTTCGTTCAAGAGAGCCACAGTGAGCTCGAGACGGCGGTTCGGGAGGAGGGCAAGCAGGCAGCCTATGAGGCGGGGGTCCACGGGCTGCCCTCCAAGATCACCGACCTGCTTGGGCGCCTCAAGTTCCGCACCAGCTACGGCCAGAACCAGTACACCCATGCCATTGAGACCGCCAAATTGGCGGGGATGATCGCAGAGGAGCTGGGGGCGAACGCCAAGATCGCCCGGGCAGGCGGCCTGCTGCACGACATCGGTAAGGCCGTCGACTTCGAGAACGAGGGAACCCACGTGCAGATTGGAGCCGAGATCTGCCGCCGGCACGGCATCCCCGAGGGAATCGTCCACTGTGTGGAGGCCCATCACAATGAGATGAAGCAGAACTCCCTCGAGGCGATCATCGTCGAAGCAGCGGACGCCATCTCCGGTGCCCGGCCGGGCGCGCGACGCGAGAGCCTTGAGTTCTACCTCAAGAGAGTCCGCACCATGGAGGAGATCGCCCAGGCCTTTGAGGGCGTCGAGGAGGCCTACGCCCTCCAGGCCGGTCGCGAGATTCGAGTCATTGTGAGGCCCCAGAAAGTGGATGACCTGGGTGCCATCCGCCTCTCGAAGGATATCGCGGGCAGACTCGAGGGGAACATGGAGTATCCGGGGCAGATCAAGGTGACGGTGATTCGGGAGGTGCGGGCCGAGGAATACGCCAAGTAGACCAGGTCACCCCGTCTTGTGGAACTGTTTCCCGGATCAGGGGAGATAGGCCCGCGGGTTCTGCTGCGACCCGTGACGGCGCACCTCGAAGTGGAGATGAGGGCCTGTGGAGTTGCCGGTGTTGCCCACGGCGCCGATGACCTTACCGCGCTCCACCGCCTGTCCTTCCACGACGTAGATGTTGCTCAGGTGAGCGTAGTACGTGGCGAAGCCGTTTCCGTGATCGACCACGATCAGGTACCCATACCCCACGTCGGTCCACCCGACGAAGCTGATGAAGCCGCCGTCCGTCGCCAGCACCGCGCTGCCCGTGGGCGCCCCGATGTCGATGGCGCGGTGCCCGTACCAGTAGTCCTGCGTGATCCGACCAAGCACCGGCCACTGGAACCGGCCTGTGCCGCGGGCACCCTCCGGTACCGAGCCCGTGTAGGCCGTAACCACCTTCGGCTCGTACGGTTTCTCCCCTCCCGGGATGATGAGGTGCTCTCCCTGCTCGATCGGCCTCCCGGGATCTCCGAGGTCGTTGTATTCGCAGCTGGTGATCGCCTCAGGCTCAACCTCATACATCTTCGCGATGGATCCCAGCGTGTCATCCTCGGCGACCCGGTGGTAGACTCCGTCGATGGGCAGGATGACAACCTGCTGACCGATCTGCAGCAGATCAGGGGCGTCCTCGATAGCGGGGTTCGCCCACATGATCGTGGTGGGGTCCAGGCCAAACTGGGTCGCAATAGACTGGATCGTATCCCCGACCTGGACAGTATACGTGACCACCCTTAGGCGCGGTCGCTTGGGGATCGTCGTCTGCGGCTGCGCCTGACGGAAGACCACATCGGTGGTAGAGCCACTGATGGACGAGACCGCCAGGGGTTGGACGCTAGTCGCTTCCAGGGGCTTTCCGCCTCCCGAGTGTCCTTCCTCACCGATGGCGGACGAGGGGGTGGAAAGGGACGGACTGGAAGACGCTGTCTGGACCGACCATTGGACGGTGCTCAAGGAGATGCCGGTGATCGCGACCAGCAGGACCGCCGCGTGCGCGCTGACACGGCTGAGGTCTGCGTGCCATTCGCTCCAATCACCGGAGAGGCGGTAGGCGCTCGCTATCAGCCCGGCCAGCGCACGGGAGATTCCCTCCTCGATCCGGCGGCGAAGGGTAAGCTCCTCATTCTGACCAGCTGATTGGCCGAGTCCAGGAGAGACTGGCAAGGTTCTCTCGTGCTATGGCTGGTAGGCCATGGGGTCCTGAGGTACGCCATTCCTGCGGACCTCGAAGTGGAGGTGGGGCCCGGTGGACCAGCCGGTGCTGCCACAATAGCCAATGACGTCGCCTTGGTGGACCGCTTGACCACCGCCGACGAGAAGCTGGCTGAGGTGACCGTACCGGGTGATGAACCCGTTACCGTGGTCAATCTCCACCAGAATACCGTAGCCGCCATTCCATCCGGCGATCGTGACTGCGCCGTTGTCGGCAGCGTACAGAGGATCCCCCAGGCGGCACTTGTAGTCGAGGCCGATGTGCCCCGGATTGCGCGGGTCGCGGAAGTACCACCCCGACACCAATCGGCTTCCCGTGGGCAGGATGAACCAGTTGTTGGCGCTGGGAGCGGCAACTGAACTCGGACTGTACCAATAGCCGGACCCCGACTGGCTGGGCGCGGGCTGTGGAGGATTCCACGTGATCTCCCATCCCTTGCCGCCCGGCACAACCAGAAGTTGCCCTTCGTCCAGGTCGTCTCCCTCTTCGAGATCGTTCCACTGATTGTAGAGTGCGGATGGCTCTACGTCATACTCAGCCGCGATATCCCCTATCGTCTCCCCGGCGCTTACCGTATGATAAACGCCGTTCACCGGTAGGATGAAGAGTTGCAGTCCCGGCTGGATCAGCCACGGAGCATCTTGAATCGCCTCGCGGTTGCTCCACACCACGGTCTCAGGCAACAGGCCGTGCTGGTAGGCAATAGTGGAGAGGTTGTCACCCTCTTTGACGGTGTACGTAATCACCTCCCCGCGGGGGCGATCCGGGAACGTAGTGTGCAGCACCGCCTGTCGGGTGATCGTGTCGGCGTTGGTGGAACGATTTCGTCCCACATTTGTCGTACTGGCCAGGCCGAGCGAGGTGGACGCCTCGTCGACTGAGCCGCTGCCGGCTGCAAAAGGCGCAGGCTCGCCATCCGACGAGCCGCCGGCCGCGATCTGGGGTACCGGTATCGTCACGCCGCTGAGGCCAATGGCGGTCAGGGCAAGGATGACGACAGTCAGGTGAGCGGTAGCGCGAATCAGAAGGGGACGCTTATCGCGCCAATCCACGCGGGTACGCCAGACCACAGTGGCAAACCAGGCCGCCAGACGCGCAAATAGGGATGGAGGGCAGGACGAAGAGGCGGTCTGATGCTGCTCCCTGTCGGTGAGTCCCGGCAGTGATGTATTCATAAAGTAATGATCCGAGGTCACGCAACGTTGTCGCTAGCCTCAGGCGGCGATTATACCACACAATCCGAAGGGGGCAAATAGCGCGAAAACCCGTGGTTTCCGGCATGACCGGCCGCAGGCCCGTGGTTGCGACCGCTCCGGCGCCTCACGGCTCGCCGCGACCACACCACGTCGCCCTCAAGGATCGTGGCATCACTCCTCTTCAAGCCGCCCGGCTGAGAGGATGCCCAGATCCGCGCCATTCAACATGGCCTCCACCAGCCGCTCGGCAGCGATGAACGCCCAGCTCAATCCACGCCCCCCGAAGCCCACAGCAAAGTAGGCCTGGGGAATATCCGGCAACGCCCCCACGAGCGGAAGGCCATCCGGCGTGAACCCTACCACCTCCGATCGGCGGCCCAGACCCTCCAGCTCCAGCTCGGGGAAGTAGCGGGACGCGAGATCGAATGCCCCGTCCCCGAGAGGCCCCTGACCTCCCCGCGATTGGCGGCTCCAGCCACCCACCACCACCTGTCCGTCGGATCGCGGGCACAGGAACCCCTTCCCGTGACCGAAGGTGCAGGGCTGGCCGTGAAGAACGTCATCGGGCGGCTCCACGGTGCAGACGTAACCATTGACCGGACCGACGTTTGTCGCCAGGGTGGGATGTAGCAGCGCGGCGTATCCATCCACCGCCAGCACGACCCGGCGGCACAGCACGGTGCGCCGGTGGGCCCAGACGCGGATATCGTCTCCCGCAGGCTCCAACGCATAGACCTCGGTTCCCTCGTGAACCACGACGCCGTCCGCGGCCAGCAGCGCCCGCGTCAGCGCGGCGGGATCGACCATCACGTCTCTGGGATGGTGCAGCGCGCCTGGGAAGCCACGATCCAGCGGGTCGGTCAGGGTGAAGGACGCGTCGAAGCCATCCTCCCGGAGGAGCTTGGCCGACTCCCACAACATATCGACCTCTTCGTCGTCGACGGCCAGCGCGAGGCTTCCGGTGTGTTCGACGGGTATTCGGAGCCGCTCGGCGGCCCGGATCAGGCGATTCCGGCCGCCGGCCGTCAGGGTCCACAATTGACGGGCACGCTGACGACCGTACACGGACGCCGCCCAGCTGTAGTGGGCGGGCAGCCCGACCAGCACCATCCCGGCGCTGCGGCCCGTGGCACCCCCGCTGACGCGGCGCGCCTCCAAGATGGCGGTGTCGAACCCCTCCCGCGTCAGATGGACCGCCACGGCCGCGCCAACCAGCCCTGCTCCCACCACGACGACGTCACAGGCATCGCTACGTCGCTGTTCTCGTTTGGTCAGCATCCTGCCTCTCAGTCCTTCACGGGCCTTGGCTTACGCGGTCGCGGACAGAACGTGGTAACTGGAGCCGACGTAGGCCGTGCCGACGTTGCCGAAGGTCTGCCGGATCAGATCGTCGTAGCCGATGAAACGGTTTGCCACCAGGAAGAGCCTGCCCCCCGGTCGGAGTACGGCCTGTGCGTGGCAAACGAACTGGTGGGTCACCGCGTAGTCTACCTCGCGGCCCTGGTGGAACGGAGGGTTGGTGATCACCACGTCGAAGGGGCTCTCGCCAACCACGCGGGAGATGCCATCGGAGAGGAGAACCTCCGCGTTGCGGATCGCGTTCCCCTCCAGCGTGCGGCGAGCGGATCGAACCGCACGCAGGTCGGTGTCGACCAGCACCACCGCACCTCTGGAAGCGCGACGTGCGGCCGCCAGCCCGGCCAGCCCGGTCCCACAGCCGAGGTCGAGCACCCGGTCACGCGCGTCGACCTCCATCGCGTCCACCAGGCGTGCGGTGCCCCCGTCCAGGCGGTCCCAGGCGAAGACGCCCGGCTTGCTCACCAGCGTGGTCTCCACCCCGTCGAGGGTGAGGCTGCGGCTGACGTACGTATCGGTGAGCGGAGGCGCTTCCATCCCCTCCGGCCAGACGGTCATGGCCACGTGATATCCCTTCTTCTGCCGCACCACTCCGCACCGTCCAAACAGGTCGCGGGTGTAGGCGATGGCACCCTTCACACCCACTTTGGTGCTGGCCACGAGGTAGAAGCGCCCGCCGGGCGCCAGCACGTGCGCCACCCCGCGGATCAGCTCTCGCTGGACGTCCCGTCCCCGGGGCAGGTGACACACCACCAGGTCGAACGACGCGCCCTCCAACCCCTCCACCCCATCGGCCAGACGGACCCGGGCGTTGGTCACCCCGTTCGCCGTCAGCGTGCGCCTGGCGCAGGCCACCGCCGCCAGGTTGACGTCGACCAGTGTGGCGCGGCCGTCGGGAGCCGACAGGGCGGCGATCGCCCCCATCACGCCGGTGCCGCAGCCCAGGTCAAGCACGTTCAGGCCCGGCTCGAAGCGCGGCAACTCCAGAAGCGCCGCGGTGCCCGGATTGACCGCGTCCCACGACCAGACCCCGGGTTTGCCCACCACCAGGAGCTCCTGACCGCGGAGTCCGACGACGAACCTGTGGAAGCCGCGGTCGGTCGCGGTGTCCCGGGTTGAGGGCCCCGCCTCCTGCGAGGCCGGGTCGAAGCTAGTACTCATAGCAGCTGCCGCCGATGAACTCCCGGAGCAGCGAATCGGGCGGGATGGGCGACTCGTCCTCGATCGCGGTGACGGCGCTGAGGAGCTGATGGACCCGCCGGGCGCGCACGTATGCATCCTGCCGCAGCGGGTCGTCCGCGTATTTCTCCACCCACTCCTCGAAGTGTTCGAACAGCCGGGCCTTCATCACCGGCAGCTCGTAGGGGAGGCCGGTGTTGATGATGTGATCGGCAGTGTTGGCGTAGGGGATGATGTTGCGCATCTCGCTCTTGCGCACGTAGTGCCAGTGACCGAGGGTCCGCTCCGGGTCGTAGGCGCGGAAGTTGGCGTCCCGCACCATACGGCGCATCAGGCGCAGATCGGTCCAGCGCACGTACCTCCCCTCGGGCCCCTTCATCTGGAGCAGCGGCTCCACGTAGAGCTTGAACTTCACCTCATCGTCGATGCCTTCGGTCATGTCGGGGTAGAGGCCGTGGAGGCTGTCGATGAGGATCATCTCGTCCGGCCCCACCTGCATCGGAGTCTGGGCATCGTGCCGTTTGCCGGTCTGGAAGTCGTAGAAGGGAATCAGCACCTCCTCGCCGTCCAGCAGGCGGGCCAGATGCTCGTTGATCAGATCCAGGTCGAGGGCCTGGGGCGTCTCGAAGTCGTAGTCGCCGAACTCATCCTTCGGGTGGAGCTCCAGGTCGAAGAAGTAGTTGTCCACGGCAAGCGGCACCAAGCCGATGCCGGCCTGGTTCAGCAGGTGGCTCAGCTTCGTGGTGGTGGTGGTCTTCCCGGAGGAGGACGGCCCGGTGATCAGGACCATGCGCACCCGCTCACGCCAGTCCTTGACCATCTCCGCGGCGGTGGTGATGTCCTCCTTGTAGAAGCGGTCGCTCTCGCGCACGATCTGGGGGAACTCGCCGGCGGCGATGCGCTCGTTGAGCTGGTCGACGGTGTGGAGCTTATGCTCGACGGCCCAATCGAGGGCCTCCCAAATCTTCGCCCAGGGGATGTTCTCCGAGGGCTGCTCGTGGCGCCGGGCCCGCTCGCGCCGACGGCGGGCCCGGTCCTCGCGGTAGAGGATGTAGGCCTTGGCCGTCCTGGCGTGCCCGTTCTCGATGAGCACCTTCTCGACGACGTCCTGGATCTCCTCGACGGTGGGAATGTGGTCGGGGGCCGTCTGGTCCTCCAGCACCTCCACCACCTGGTCGGCCAGCTCCTCCGCCCGCTCGCGGTCACGCCCACCCACGGCCACCGCGGCCTGGTAGATGGCGTTGGTGATTCGCTTCTTGTTGAACGGGACCACGGCTCCGGTGCGCTTGACGACATGGGTGATCTCGGACATCGCTCTTCCTCTACTCGCTAGATTCAGCCTTTCGTGTCGGACTCTGCTGTCATCGCCTGGCCGATTGTGTAGCGGCATTTTACATTTGGCGGATCAAAGCGTCAAGAGGGGGGAGTGACGCTGTGCGTGCCGCCATCGTCCAACAAGGCTTCCATGATGCGCCTGACAACCCTGGACAGAGCGCCCCGTATGCGTATACTACCGTGGAGAGGCCGTGGGGAAGGGGATGCGGAAAAGATGGAGCATAGAGACCCGGAGGTACCGCAGGCCCTCCCGATGGGAGGTGGAGAGACATGAAGAAGATCGATCGGTCGGAAATCACGCCCGAGCACGTGTACATGAACAGGCGGCAGCTGATCGCGAGTATGGGAGCGCTGGCGGCGG
>JAWLCP010000029.1:27319-30705 GCA_041687115.1 Anaerolineae bacterium | reverse complement strand
GGAGATCCGGAAGTCCATCGGCTGCGATCACGGCATCGCCGCCCAGTCGATCATGCTGGGCGCGGCAGAGCAGGGGTTGGGCGGCTGCATGCTGGGGGCTCTCGATCGCAGCGCCCTCCGGGACGTGCTGAGCATCCCCGAGCGCTGCGAGATCCTTCTCGCGCTCGCCCTGGGCAAGCCCAGGGAGACGGTGGTGCTGGAGGAGGTCGGACCCGACGGCGATATCGAATACTACCGGGATGAGAACGGCGTACACCACGTGCCCAAGCGCTCGCTCGACGAGCTCATCCTCCAGGAATGGGCCGACTAGGCCATTGCAGACACCATGCACTTCCCACAGATCACCAGCGAGAACCTCGCCCGCGAGACCTTCGACCTGCCGGGCGACTTCGAGGGGGACCTCAACCTCTGCCTGATCGCGTTCCAGCGCTGGCACCAGCCCTTGATCAACAGCTGGGTCCCGCTGGCGCGGCGGCTGGAGGAGAAGCACCCCGGCTTCCGCTACTACGAGTTCCCCGTCATCCGGCGTCTCAACGCTCTCTTTCGCAGCTTCATCGACCAGGGGATGCGCGCCGGCATCCCGGAGCCGGTGGCGCGCCACAAGACCATCACCCTATACACCGACAAGGCTCCTTTCAAGCAGGCCCTGGAGATCGACGACGAGGATGAGATCCACCTCCGTCTGGTGGACCGCGAGGGCGTGGTGCACTGGCACGTGGCAGGCGCCCTCACCGAGGACGCCGCCGAAGGACTGGAGCAAGCCGTCGAGCAACGGCTGGGGTGAGTAAGGGAGCGTTACTTGACCTTAGATCATGGCTCCACTGAAGAAGGCGCTCCGAGGCCTCGTCCTCGTGGGCGGTGGCCCGACCCAACGGCCAAGGCCCTGCCCGCCGGCCCTCTCTTCAGGAGACTCGATCGTGCACGATTCAAGGATTGAGAACGGAAACCGTGGCAATCGGAGCAGCGACGATGGGTGACACAGGCAGAGCCTCGATCTTGATCGTCGACAGTAACGTCGGCTTCGCCGCCATGCTCCAGGAGAGCCTGGAGCAGGAGGGCGACTACCGCGCCCGCGTCGCCCATCAGGGCAGCCAGGCGCTGGAGCTGGCGTCCGCCGAGACGTTCGACCTCGCCATCGTCGACCTGGGCCTCGACGACGCCGACGGCCTCGACGGTCCCACCGTCGCCCGCCGGCTGCGCGCGGGGCAGCGAGACCTCCGGCTGATGCTCATCCCCCTGGAGGGCAACGTCCTCTCGGAGGACGTGGCGGATCTGGACGTGCAGAGCGTGCTGCCGAAGCCCTTCTTCCTCCCCGATCTGCCCGGTCTGATCGAAGACGCGCTGACGCAGCCGCTGGGCGGTCCCCGACCGCCCGAGGCGCCAGAGGAGCCTGTCAGACCGGACGAAGCGCCCCCGTCCGGGCTCCAGTCCGCCCACGTGCCCTACCGCCCCGCCCCGGAGCTGCTCCGTGAGCTGCAGGACCTGGCACGAGAGATCAACGCCGAGGCCGTCCTGCTGACCCGCGAAGGGGAGATCCTGGCCAGCGTCGGCCGGCTGTCGAGCGACGTCCTGGATCAGCTGGCCCAACTCATCACCCAGGGCCACGGATCCTCCCACCGCCTCGCGGAGGCCATGGGGCACCAGCGGCGCGGTTTCGAGCAGACTCTGAAGGGTGGCCCGGTGCTGCTCTACTCTCGGGCCGTCGCCGGGGACGTGATCCTCTCAGCGGCCCTGAGCACGGACGTGGCGCTGGGCATCGTTCGCCACCGCGCCAGGGGAGCGGCAGACCGCCTCCGCACCCTCATCGGCGCCCACCCATAGCTAGGAGGGGCCAACACGCCATTATGCCTGAACGGAAGAAGCTGGTTCTGATCGACGGTCACGCCCTCGCCTACCGCGCCTACCACGCGCTGCCCGACGATCTCAAGACCTCGAAGGGCGAGCTGACCAACGCCGTCTACGGATTCACGTCCATGCTGCTGAACGTCCTGCGCGACGAGGAGCCCACCCACATCGCCGTGACCTTCGACAAGGGGCGCACCTTCCGCCACGAGATCTACACCGAGTACAAGGCCCACCGCGCCAAGATGCCGGACGAGCTCCGCTCTCAGATGGACCGCGTCCGGGCGGTCGTGGAGACCCTGGACATCCCCATCTTCGAGGAGGAAGGGTACGAGGCCGACGACCTCCTCGGGGCCCTCGCCCGGCAGGCCGAGGACCAGGACGTCGATACGCTCATCGTCACCGGCGACATGGACCTGCTCCAGCTGGTCGATGAGCGCACCCGGGTGCTGACCTCCCGCTGGCGCTTCTCCGACACCGTCATCTACGACGTCGAGCAGGTGAAGGAGCGCTACGAGGGCCTCAGCCCGGACCAGCTGGTGGACTACAAGGCCCTCATGGGCGACAAGTCGGACAACATCCCCGGTGTCTACGGCGTGGGCGAGAAGACCGCCACCAGGCTGCTCAAGAAGTACGGATCCCTGGAGGGGATCTACGAGCACCTGGACGAGATATCCACCCGCTTCCGCAACCGGCTCGAGGAGGGTCGTGAGCAGGCGTTCCTCAGCCGCGAGCTGGCCAGGATCGTCCGCGACGCCCCCGCGGAGCTCGATCTCGACGCCTGCCGCGTCCGCAGCTTCGACTACGACGAGGTGCTCGATCTCTTCCACCGGCTGGAGTTCAACTCCCTCATCGAGCGTCTGCCGGAGCCAAAGAACCTGCAGCCGGCCGGCGTGGCCCACCAGCTCACCCTGTTTGGCGAGGGGGAGGCCGAGACCGAACGGGTCCCGCCTCCTGACCAGGCCGTGGCTCAGTACGAGATCATCACCGATGAAGCCGCGCTGCGCCGCCTGGTCGCCCGCCTCGAGGGCGCAGCGGCGCTGACGATCGACACGGAGACCACCGCCGTCGACCCCATGAAGGCCCGCCTGGTGGGCATCTCGCTCACCGACGCCGCCGAGCGCGGCACCTACATCCCGATCGAGGCCCCACCGGGCGATCCCAAACTCCCCCTGCAGACCGTCCTGGAGGCCCTCCACCCCCTCCTGACCGGCCCCGACGTCCCCAAGCAGGGACACAACATCAAGTATGACCTGATCGTGCTGGAGCAGGCTGGCAGCACGATCGAGCCCCTGGCCTTCGACACCATGATTGCCGAGTGGCTGCTCGATCCCGGCTCCATGAACCTGGGGCTCAAGGACCTGGCCTGGACGCGCCTTCACGAGAGGATGACGCCCATCACGGACCTGATCGGCACGGGCAGCGGACAGCTCTCCATGGACCGGGTGCCGGTCCGGCAAGCAGCACCGTACGCCTGCGCGGACGTCGACATGACCCACCGCCTCCGGCCCATCCAGGAGCCGGAGTTGAAGGAGAAGCAGCTC
>JAWLCP010000029.1:0-27219 GCA_041687115.1 Anaerolineae bacterium | reverse complement strand
GTGCCGGTCCGGCAAGCAGCACCGTACGCCTGCGCGGACGTCGACATGACCCACCGCCTCCGGCCCATCCAGGAGCCGGAGTTGAAGGAGAAGCAGCTCTGGTCCCTCTTCACCGACATAGAGATACCCCTCGTGCCGGTGCTGGCGGCGATGGAACGAACGGGCATCCGGTTCGACGTGGAGCAGCTCGAGCAGATGTCCCAGGAGCTCGCCGCCCGTCTGGCCGACATCGAGGACCAGATCTACGAGCGGGTCGGCTATCCCTTCAACGTCAACTCCACCCAGCAGCTCTCCGACGCCCTGTTCAAGACGCTGGATCTGCCCTCCCAGGGCGTGCGGCGGACGAAGACGGGTCATTACTCGACGGCGGCCGGCGTCCTCGAGCGGCTGCAGGACGACCATCCGGTGATCGGTCTCATCCTCGAGCACCGCACGCTCTCCAAGCTGAAGTCGACGTACGTGGATGCCCTCCCGCGCATGGTCAATCCGGACACCGGACGCCTGCACACCTCGTACAACCAGACGGGGACGGTGACCGGGCGGATCAGCTCCAGCGACCCCAACCTGCAGAACATCCCCATCCGCACGGAGATTGGACGCCATGTGCGGCGCGCCTTCGTCGCCGACGAGGGGTGGAAGCTGATCGCTGCCGACTACTCGCAGGTCGAGCTCCGCGTGATGGCCCACATCTCCGGCGACGAGGGATTGCTGGCCGCCTTCGCCCGTGGCGAGGACATCCACGCCAGCACCGCCGCCGCGATCCTGGGGGTGCCGCTGGAGGACGTGACCCCTGATCAGCGACGGCTCGCCAAGTCCGTCAACTTCGGGCTCTCCTACGGTCAGACGGCGTACGGGCTGGCCCAGGCCACCGGGCTGACCCAGCCGGAGGCGGAGGACTTCATCGAGACCTACTTCCAGCGCTTCCCTGGGGTGCGGGAGTATATCGAACGCACGAAGACGCTGGCCGCGCGGCAGGGCTACGTGGAGACGTTGATGGCACGGCGACGCTACTTCCCGGAGCTGCAGCCGAACAGCAAGGCGTCCCACTACGCCCGTCAGGCCTCCGAACGCATGGCCATCAACGCCCCCATTCAAGGGACGGCCGCGGACATCATCAAGATCGCCATGATCCGCCTCCATCGAGCGTTCCAGGAGCGCGGACTGCGGGCCAGGATGATCCTGCAGGTACACGACGAGCTGATCGTCGAGGCCCCCGACGACGAGGTCCTTGGGACGGCGAAGCTGATGCGCCAGGTCATGGAGAATGCCTTCCAGTTGGACGCCCCGTTGAAGGTCGATCTCAAGACGGGGCAGAACTGGGAGGAGATGGCGCCACTGACGATTGAGAACCGGTAAGAATCACACCAACAAGGAGAAACCATGCCCAACCTCGAGACGGTCCAGCAGGCACTGCAGACACTATCCGAAACGGCCGCTGCCGACAAGCTCAAGGGGATGGACGCCACCATCCTCTTCGACATCCCCGGCGAGGACGGCGGACAGTGGACGGTGACCATCGACGACGGTCAGATCGACGTGCAGGAAGGGGCCACGGACTCGCCCACCATCACCGTGGAATCTACCGCCCGGGACCTGGAGGCCCTGGTGAAGGGAGACCTGAACCCCATGGCCGCCTTCATGCAGGGTAGACTCAAGGTCAAGGGCGACATCTCCATGGCCATGCAGCTGCAGAAGCTCTTCGGCTGACCGCCCGGAGGCAAGATTGAACACCCAAACGGGACTGGACCCGTCCAGATGTCGGGCCGACTTCCCCATCCTGAGGCGAGAGGTGGGCGGGAAGCCCTTGGCCTATCTTGACAATGCAGCGTCAACGCAGAAGCCGGCGGCGGTCATTGAGGCCCTCAGTGACTTCTACAGAAACCACTACGCCAACATCCATCGCGGCGTGCATACCCTCAGCGAGGAAGCAACAGTCGCCTACGAGGCGGCGCGGGACAAGGTCGCCGCGTTCATCCACGCCCCAGACCGCCGCGGCGTGATCTTCACCAGCAATGCCACACAGGCGATCAATTTGACCGCCTTCAGCTGGGGGCGAGCGAACATTCAGCCCGGGGACCGCATCGTCATCACGCTGATGGAGCACCACAGCAACCTCGTGCCCTGGCAGCAGCTCGCGGGAGAGGCGGGCGCCGAGCTCGCCTATGTCTCTGTGACCGATGAGGGGCGCCTGGACCTGGGGTCGCTCGACCGACAGCTGGAGAGCCCGGTCAGGCTGGTCGCCTTCACCCACATCTCCAACGTCCTGGGAACGGTGAACCCCGCGGAGGAGATCGTCGCCCGGGCCCACGCCGCCGGCGCACGCGTGCTCGTCGACGCCGCGCAGAGCGTTCCACACCTGCCGGTGGACGTCGAGGCACTCAACTGCGACTTCTGCGCCTTCTCGGGCCACAAGATGTGTGGTCCGACAGGGGTCGGCGTCCTCTACGCCCGCCCGGAGCTCCTGGAGGAGATGCCCCCGTTCCTCACCGGGGGCGGCATGATCGAGCACGTGGAGCGGACGGGGTCCCGCTGGGCCGATATCCCGGGCAAGTTCGAGGCCGGAACGCCCCCCATCGCGGAAGCGGTGGGCCTGGGTGCCGCGATCGACTACCTCAGCGAGGTCGGCATGGAGCGGATCTGGGCGCACGAGCGAGAGTTGGGCGCCTACGCCTGCGACCGGCTCAACCATACGCCGGGGGTACGCGTGACCGGACCGTCAGGAGGCACAGGGAGAAGCGGGGTCGTCGCCTTCACCGTCGAACGAGTCCACCCCCACGACCTGGCGGAGATCCTCAACTCAGAGGGGGTCGCCATTCGGGCCGGGTACCATTGCGCGCACCCCCTCCACGAGTGTCTGGGGCTGCCTCCCACGGCACGCGCCAGCTTCTACCTGTACAACACACGCGACGAGGTAGACCGGCTCGTGGCCGGCGTTCGACGCGCTCAGGAGTTGCTCGCCATTCAGCCCTAGCCGGAGCCGGCTGGCGGGTCCACCAGGAGAGAGCATGTCCGATTTGTACCGTGAACAGATACTCGATCATTATGGCCATCCCCGCAACCAGGGAAGCCTGGAGAACCCCGATATCTCCCACGAACGCGCAAACCCGGTGTGCGGCGACATGGTGCGACTCGACATCCGACTGGAGGACGGGAAGGTAAGCGAGGTGAGGTTCAGCGGACAGGGCTGTGTCATCAGCATGGCGTCCGCCTCCATGTTCACCGAGGAGATCAAGGGGAAGACCATCGCAGAGCTGAAGGAATTGGATGACCACGATGTCCTGCAGATGTTGGGCGTCGAGCTGGGACCCTCGCGGTTTCACTGCGGGGTGCTGCCGCTGAGGGCGCTGCAGGAAGGTCTCAAGGCATGGGAGGAGCAGCACTGATCGTTCCGCCGACCAGCAGATTCTGTAGGTCTACGCCTCTGTAGGTCGGCTTTCCATAGCCGACGACCCGCGCAGCGGCCTACGTCCCTGCAGGCCGGCTCTCCAGAGCCGACATCCCCCAGCGGGCTACGCCTGCCGCTCCAACATCTCCATCAGGACCGCGGGGAGCCGATCCCGGTTCTCTCGCGTCGCGGTGACAACAGCCCTGGCGGAGACGGGCAGCCGCAGCTGAGCAGGGGTCACCAACTCGGGTCGTATGACGGCGATCGCCAGCCGGAAGCCTCCGCCGTGGAGCACGTCGAAGGCAGCAGCCCAGCCTCTGTCCCGCTCGACCTCCAACGGGCCGATCTCGTCGATCACCAGCAGGTCGCACGGCACCGAACGGGCCACCACCACGCTTGCCCAGTGCAACGTGCTTCTGTCGAAACGGAAACGCCCCTGGACCACGACGGACTCGGCATCCGGACCCGCCGTGAGACGTCGCACCTCTCCGCTGCGCACGTCCTCGACCTGGCGATGGGCGTCGTGGGTCCGGGTGAGGATGCCCCCGCACTCGTATCCTCGGGCCCGTGCCAGGGCAACGGTCTCACCACAGATCGTTGTCTTGCCAATGCCACGCTCACCCGTCAGGACGACCACACGGGCCATCTCATCCCTCTCGTCCCGGGATCGGCCCAAAGGCGGACTCGATCTCCTCCGACTCGAAGACCTCCAGCATGCAGTCCCACCAGGTCAGGTCGCCGGTCTTGCGGAACTCCCACCAGCGAATGTCCGGCCAGAAGGTGCGCCAGCGCCAGTCGGCCGGAACCCGCTCCCAGCCGTAGTCGCTGGCCAGCGCCGTGAAGTCCACGTAGTAGCCCGCCGGAACGGACCCCCTGGGTGCCCCCCCATCTACCGCAGCGCCCCCACCTCCCCGCCGGGCATCCAGATCCCACGGAACGTCGCGAAGCGGCTCGCCCATGCTCCCATCTTGCTTCGCCGCTCGGACGAAGACTCGCCAGTAGGTGCTGTTTCCCACCTCCTCCCGCACCAGCTCGACCATGGGCTCCTCACGCTGGTAGGGCTCCTGGCCGAGCGCGAACGCCCGGCCACAGAGGTGCCAGCTCTTGCGCGATTGACCGGTTGGCGGTACGTGGTCGAGGCCGATGGCAGCCCGGTCGAGCCCGGCCAGGTAGTCCCAGCCCGCCTCCTCCGCGACACGCCGGCGCAGGGCGTTGAAGCTGTCGTTCACCTGGTCGGAGAGGAACGGCACCCCTTCCTCGGTGCTCACGCCAGGAAGCACAACCAGCTCATAGGGGACTCCCTCAGCCGGCGTCGGCTGCACCACCTCGGTGTACAGGGATTGCTCTGCGCTCGGATCGGCGTCCTCAGCCCGGGCCAGCACCCGCGGCGAGAGAGCGGTATCTGACCAGGCGAGGTCATCCATGACGCCTTCTGCCGCGTAGACCTCGTGGAACATTGCCCAGCCGGTCATGCTGGCCGCCACCACGTGGCTGCGCCCCTCCCTCTCGTAGGCATAGATGAGGCTCTCCCCATCAGGGGCCCAGGCTGGCGCGCGCCCCGTGCCGAAGAACTCGGTCCGCGCCCGGTCAGCGGAGAGGGTCTCCCAGTCGAAGCCGACGACCTGGACGGAGGTGTGGCTCTGAGGGCCACTCACGTACGCAAGCCGCGATGCATCAGCCGACCAGGCAGCTGCGTCCTCATCAAGATCCGGACTCTGGGTGAGGTTGACTACCTCTTCGTCATCCAGAGAACGGAGAAACACGTCCTTGCTGCCATCTCGCAGGGACGTGAAGACGATGGCGCCGCTGTCCGGCGCCCAGGCAGGCGCATAATCGGGAGCAGGATCCGTGGTCAACGCACGCAACTGCTTTCCGGCCGTGCTCATCACGTAGACGTCAAGATTACCTTCGCGGTACGACTCGAAGGCAATCCACTGCCCATCCGGCGACCAGCTGGGATTGGCATCGAAGCTCGGATCACGGGTCAACCGAATCAGAGCACCACTGACCAGGTCCAGCAGGTAGATGTCCCAGTTGTCGGCGCGATTCGAGGCAAAGGCGATGTAGTTGCCGTCGGGAGACCAGGTCGGACACCGATCCTCGGCCGGATGATGTGTCAGCCGCACCAGCCGGCCAGTCCCCTGGTCGAGGGCGTAGATGTCGGCATTGCCGCCTCGCTTCAAGCTGAACGCGATCGCCCCGCCCCTTCCCAGCGCCGTCGGCGTCGGACCGGGGGCAGGAGAAGGCTGAGAGGGAGGAACCGTTACGATCTCACGCCGCGTGGGCCTCTCGGCGGTCGACATCGTCATCGCCTGACGGAGGGCAACCCCCAGGAGCACCAGTGCCGCCACGTTTCCGAGGATCAGCAGGAGGAGCAGCCGAGCGCTGCGCGGCTGCAACGTGATGGGCTGACCAACCGCGTTGGGCCGACGAATCCAGCGCCCGGCGAAGACGATCCGTCGCCACAGCCGCCGGAGACGGCCTTCGCCATTCCCTGCCGGATGAACCCCCCGCTCATCGCCCCCCTGCTGGTCAGCCATCCTGGGGTGGAGTATACGCTCGAGAGGATGCTTGTCAAGCAGTCCCGATACGCTATACTTACGCCGTGCGCAGAAGATGAGACGCGGGACCAGCCGGCATCCCTCTGCACCCTCTGACCCGCCCAATCCGAGCTTATGACGAGAGTCCGATCACATCTATCAGGGAAACCGCCATGTACACCATCTTCGTCGTCTCCGACGGCAGCGGCGCGACAGCTGAACAGGTCCTGAACGCCGCTCTGATCCAGTTCAAAGGCGCGCCGGTGAAGGTTGAGCGCCGGCCGAGGATACGGACCGAAGAGGAGATTCACCAGGTCGTGCGCGAAGCCGCCGAGACGGGCGGGAGCATCGTCCACACGCTGGTGCTGGACGAGCTGCGCGACGAGATGCTGCGGGCCGGGCGACTGCATAACGTCGAGACGATCGATCTCATGGGGCCGCTGCTGGCCCGCCTGTCGCAGCAGCTTTCAATCTCGCCGGCCGAGAAGCCCGGCCTTTTCCGCCAGTTGAACAAAGCCTACTTCCGGCGCGTCGAGACCATGGAGTTCGCGCTCCACCACGACGACGGTCAGCGCGCACATGAACTCGAACACGCCGAGATCGTGTTGGTCGGCGTCTCGCGCACGTTCAAGACTCCACTCAGCATCTACCTGGCCTTCAAGGGCTGGTTCGTCGCCAACGTGCCGATCATCTTCGGTAGAGAGCCCCCGGAGAAGCTGTTCGATCTGCCCCCGGGCACCGTCTTCGGGCTCACCATCGACCCGCAACGATTGGCGCAGCTGCGGCAGGCGCGACAGGAACGTTGGGGCACGGCCCTGGGGGAGTATGCCGACCCGGATTTCGTCCAGCAGGAGGTGGCCTATGCCCAGGCCATTCTCGCCAGACACCCCGACTGGCCGGTGATCGAGGTGACGGACAAGCCCATCGAGGAGATCGCGACGGAGATTCTGGTTCTGAGGGGAGAGATCGAAGAACAGAGGCAGGCTGACCCGCGCGCTCAACACGGATCCTGAGTCGGCGTCAAGGAAGGTCGGTTCGCACAGATCACACAATGACAAACGTAACACCGCTTCGCAAGCAGTATCTGGAGATCAAGTCCAAGCATCCCGACGCCATCGTCTTCTTCCAGCTGGGCGATTTCTACGAGGCTTTCGATGAGGATGCAGAGACCGCTGCCGACGAGCTGGACGTCGTCCTCACCTCGCGTCCGGTGGCGAAGAATGAGCGCATCCCGATGGCCGGCGTTCCCTGCCACGCCATTGAGGGCTACGTCGCCCGCCTGATCGAGAAGGGCTATCGCGTGGCCATTGCCGACCAGATGGACGACACCACCAGTGGCGGATTGGTCGTCCGACAGGTGACCCGCGTCGTTACCCCGGGCACGGTCGTCGAGCCCGCGCTCCTGGAGGAGAAGCGTCACAATTATCTGGCCGCCATCGTCGTCGACGAGGGCCGCGCCGGTCTGGCCTACGTCGAGATCACCACCGGCGAGTTCGTCACCACCCAGTTGGACCGCGACGAGGTCGAGCAGGAGCTAGCCCGCGTCCAGCCCAGGGAGTGTCTCGTGCCCGAGCGAGGACGGTGGCGGCGAGACGCTCCGCGGGAGGAGGCGGGAGATCCACCCGCTCCGCTCCGCCGCCTGGGCGCCGGCACCCACGTCACACCCCTGCAGGCGTACCGCTTCGAGCTGGGCACGGCGCAGCAGATGCTCCAGGACCACTTCGGCGTGGCGACACTCGACGGTTTCGGTTGTGCGGGCAAGCCCCTGGCAATCCGGGCTGCCGGCGCCATCGTTCATTACTTGCGGGAGACTCAGAGGAGCGCGCTCAAGCAAGTCGTGAGCCTCAGCACGTACTCCACCTCGCGGTTCATGAGGCTCGACGCGAACACCCGCCGGAATCTCGAGATCACCGAGACCATCCGCGACCGCCAGAAGCGTGGCTCGCTTCTGGGGGTGCTCGACGAGACTCTCACCCCGATGGGGGGGCGGCTTCTCCGAGCGCGTCTTGCTCAACCGCTGCTCAACCGGGGCAAGCTGGAGGAGCGCCTGGATGCCGTACAGACGTTCTACGATGATACGATCCTGCGAGGGAAGACCAGAGAGGCCCTCAGGAGTGTGCCCGACCTGGAGCGGCTGACCAACCGCGTCTTGGGCGACACAGCTACCCCCCGCGACCTGGTTGGCATCCGTAAGGCCCTCGAGGCCATCCCGGAACTCGAGGAGATCCTCTCCCGGTCTCCGACCTGCAGGTCACAATTTGGATCGACGCTGGATCCGTGCACGGATGTCGCTTCCCTCATAGCGTCCGCCATCGTGGACGACCCTCCGGGCAAGCCGTCCAGCGGTGGCGTGATCCGCCGCGGGTTCTCCGACGAACTGGACGATCTGCTGCGTTCGGTCCGCGCGGCACGGGAATGGCTGGCCAGCCTGGAGAAGCGGGAGCAGGAGCGAACCGGAATCAAGAGCCTCAAAGTGGGCCACAACAAGGTGTACGGCTACTACATCGAGGTGACGAAGGCGAACATAGACGCCGTCCCCGACGAGTATACGCGCAAGCAGACGCTGACCAACTCCGAGCGATACATCATCCCGGAGCTGAAGGAAGTGGAGACACGCATCCTGAGCGCCGAGGAGCGACAGATCGAGATCGAATCCCGGCTGTTCCGCGACATCTGCCAGCAGGTGGCAGCGAGGGTTGAACCGGTGCTGGGGACCGCCCGAACGCTCGCCCGTCTGGACGTGGCGTCGACGCTGGCCCAGGTCGCGGTGAACAACCGCTACGTGCGGCCGGAGCTCATGGATGAGGATGTGCTGGAGATACGCGCGGGGCGGCACCCGGTGGTCGAGACGGTGCAGCAGGACGAGCCGTTCACGCCCAACGACCTTCGTCTGAACGACGAGGAGCGCATCCTGATCATCACCGGGCCGAACATGGCGGGGAAGTCGGTCTACCTCCGCCAGGCAGCGCTGATCGTCCTGCTGGCGCAGATTGGCAGCTTCGTGCCGGCGGACGAGGCGACGATTGGCATCGCCGATCGGATCTTCACGCGCATTGGCGCCCAGGATGAGGTGGCCTTCGGTCAGTCGACGTTCATGGTGGAGATGGTGGAAACCGCCAACATCCTGAATCACGCCACGCCCCGCAGCCTGCTCATCCTGGACGAGATTGGACGAGGCACAAGCACATACGACGGCCTCTCCATCGCCTGGGCGGTGGTCGAGTATCTACATAACCACCCTGAGCGCCGCGCGAGGACGCTCTTCGCCACTCACTACCACGAGCTCACGGAGATGAGCGAACGTCTGCCGTCGGTGCGCAACTACAACCTGGCGGTGATCGAGGAGGGAAAGCAGGTAGTGTTCCTCCATAAGATCGAGCCGGGCGGAGCCGACCGATCCTACGGCATCCACGTCGCCCACCTGGCCGGCGTCCCCCGGCCTGTCATCCACCGCGCCGAAGAGCTGTTGGCCGAGCTCGAGAGCGGGGAGTTCCGCCCGGGAACGGAGAAGCCCCAGCCCTATCAACCGGTGCTGTTCGCGGACGAGAACCCGATCGTAGAGGAGCTGCAGCAGCTGGACGTGTCCACGATGACACCGTTGGAGGCGATCAACAAGCTGTACGAGCTGCAGAGGAAGGCCCAGCAGCAGGGGGGATCAGCGGACTGACCGGTGATCCTCACGTCGTGAGGAGGATTGAGGCCGCCAACGCCAGCTGGCCCAGGTGGTAGGCCATGTGGACCCACAGCCGCGCCGTGGGGAAGGACCGGACAAATCGGTCCCAGGCCAGGATGGCGTCGGAGACGAAGAAAAGGCTGCCGCCCACCACGGCAAGCGAAGATCGCACCGCTTCCCACGCCGGCCGAAAGGGCGTCGACCAGGCGGAGAAGAGCATCACACTGATCACCAGGCTGTAGACCGCCACCGGCAGCATCATCCTCCGCTGATCTCGCTCGCGTAACCCCCGCGCAAGGCGCCGGAAGAGCACCGCCCCGATTCCTGCGATGGGGATCAGAACCACGAGGGAGGGCCACGGCGGCAGACTGGAGTTGAACCCCACCACGTAGCACACGTGCGCCAGCAGGAAAGCGACCAGACCAGCCAGGAAGAGGCGCTCTCTGCGCAGCATCAGGAAGACGTCTCCAACCAACGAGAGGGCTAACCCAGGGAGGAAGAACTGCGCCTGCCAGGCATCGTGCGGCCCCCGGGTCGCCAGCCAGGCACCGACCAGGAGGGCGAACATCGTGGCTGGTTTGCAGACGTACTCCAACCGCCTCCACCCGCGCGCGACCGCCAGCCAGTCCCCTGCGGCAGGCAATAGGGCAATCAACAGCACCCCGTAGCGGATCACGAGACCCCGCCCACCGCTACTGAGATCCCCGGTGGGGATCGAGAACATCGCGCAGCGCATCGCCCACCATGTTCAGAGAGAGCACAGTGAACATCATGATGACGCTGGGCGCCAGGCTGACCCAGGGCGCCCGCCGCAGGAACTCGCGGCCTTCGTCGATCATCGCCCCCCACTCCGGGGTCGGTGGCTGGGCGCCAAGACCGAGGAAGCTGAGGGAGGTGGCCCTCAGGATGGCCCATGCCACGTCCATAGTGGCGAGAACCAGCACTGAAGGTGAGATATTGGGCAGGATATGTCGCACGAGTATGCGACCGTCGCGACAGCCGATCGCCCGGGCCGCCTCAACGTACAGCTCTTCCTTCGCGCCGAGCACGCTGCCTCGCACCACACGGACGTACCCGGCGATGCCCGCGACTCCCACGGCGATCGTGACGTTGACCAGGCCGGGACTGAGGATAGCCACCAGGCCCAGAGACAGAATGAGGCTCGGAAAGGACAACAGAAGATCCGCCAGACGCATCATGACCTGGTCGAACCAGCCCCCGAAGTAGCCGCTCAGGAGGCCGAGCACGAGCCCGGGCAGGGCAGCGAGCAGCGCGCCCAGGACGCCCACCGAGAGGGAGATACGGGCGCCGTACAACACCCGGGTGAGGACATCGCGGCCGAATAGATCCGTGCCGAATGGATGGGCAAGCGACGGCGGGAGAAACTGGCTCTCGGTGTCCATGGCAAGTGGGTCATAGGGGGTCAGCAAGGGAGCGAAGAGCATGCCTATGACGATACCAACCAGAATCACCAGGCCGGCTACGCCAGCCGCTGAGTGACGAGCAGCGATCATAGCCCCGGGCTCATCCACGCCGGATGCGGGGATCTAACAGGCCGTAGCTCATGTCGACGAGGAAGTTGACGCCGACGTAGATCGCGGCTCCCAAAATGACGACCCCCTGGATCAGCGGGTAGTCCTTCCACAGGATCGCGTCCACCACCAGGCGCCCGAGGCCCCGTCGCGAAAACAGGGATTCGGTCACCACAGTGCCGCCCAGCAACGAGCCGAATTGCAGGCCGACGACGGTAATCACCGGGATCAGGGCATTGCGGAGCGCATGGCGCCAGAGAATCACCCCCTCCAGTACCCCTTTGGCGCGCGCGACGGTGATATAATCCTCGGGAAGCACCTCCAGCATCTGGGTCCGGACCAGCCGGGCGATTGTGCCCGTCGACGCCAGACTCAACACCAACGAAGGCATCACCAGGTGCCGCCAGCTCCCTTGCCCGGTGGCAGGCAACCATCCCAGAACCAGGCTGAAGAGAAGGATGAACAGGAGACCCGACATGAGGATAGGGATGGATACGCCAAGGACGGACAGCGCGATGCAGAGCTGATCGAGCCAGCTTCCGTGATGGGTGGCGGCCAAGATGCCTGCAGAGATCCCCACCACCACCGAGAGGAGGGTGGCAGTCGTCGCCAGCGCCAGCGTGTGGGGCAACTGCTCGCCGATCGCGTCTGTCACAGGGCGATGACTGACCAGTGACACGCCTAGGTCGCCCCGCACCAGTCCCCCGAGGAAGCGCAAATACTGCATAGGCAGCGGCCTGTCCAGACCCAGCTGCCTCCGCAAATCGGCGATGTCCTCAGCCGAGCCGCCCCCCTGGGAGATCAGCAGCGTGGCCGGATCTCCCGGCAGAAGGCGTATGGCAAAGAAGGTGAGGGTGACGACACCCCAAAGGACGAGGACTGTCGAGAGCAAGCGCCTCAACGTGAAGGTAAGCATCTCGAAATCCTAGTCAGCGCACAGCAACGCCGCGCAAACCTTGCAGAATAGCAAGGCCCACCCGGCGGTGATTTCGGGCCCACTGAGGTGACCAACCGCGGCGAACCGGCCGCTAATCCTCGACGTAGACGTCGTACAGCCAGGGGAACCAGCCCTGTCGATCATAGCGCAGGTTCCGCACATCAGAACGGACGGCGTTGAGGTTCACGTAATCGCGGATCGGGAGGATGATCACCTCTTCCATGATAACCTGCTGAATCTCGGCATAGATCTGCCGGCGAGCCGACTCGTCCATCTCCCGCTTCCCTGCCTCCAACCAGGCGTCCAACTGCGGATCGGAGAACTTCGACCAGTTGAATCCTCCTTCCACGTTGCTGGAGTGGAACGTGCTACGAATAATGTCCGGGTCGCTGCTGGAGAAGAGATAGGGTACCAGATCGTAGTCGCCGTCAGCCACCTCGCCCAGCGCGTTGGAGAAAGTCATTTCGCGCGACTCCACCTCGACCCCGACCCGCTTCAGCTGATCTTGAATCATCTGACCAACCTCGGGAATGTATCCCCAGCCCATCAAGATCGCCTCCAATCTCAAGGGCTCCTCATCACGATCGCGGATCCCGTCCCCGTCGGAGTCAATCCAGCCGGCTTCCTGCAGCAAGGCAGCCGCCTGCTCGGCGTCGTAGGCGTACATCCCCTCCACTTCGGGATCGTAACCGAAGGTAGGCCGGGTCAGCGGGCCATAGGCTGGCAAAGAATACTCCTTGAAAACCGTCCGCACGATCGCCGGTCGGTTCACGGCGTACATCAATGCCTGTCGCACCTGTCGATTGTCCAACGGAGCGCGCTGCGTGTTGACGAAAAACTGGAGGGGCTGGCCGGGAATCGAAACAGGCAGCAAGGTGTAGTCGGGACCCTCATCAAGTCGGACGGCATCCTGAGGGGGAATCTCCCCCATCACGTCAGCTTCCCCGGACTCCAGTGCCAGGACTCGGGTGGCCGGGTCGGTGTAGAAGCGGAACCTCACCTCTTCCAATCGGGGAGGCCCCTGATGCTCGAAAAAGGACGGTGCCCAGTCGTACTCAGGGTTGCGCACCAGGGTCAGATGGTCTTTGGGTACGTATTCCTGGAAGATGAACGGACCGGTGCCAACTTGGTGAAACTGGTACTCGTCCCCCCATGTAGCGACTGCTTCAGGAGAGACCATGGCGAGGTATACGGTGCTCAAAGACGTCAGAAATGGAGCATAGGGCTCTGTGAAATGAACCCGTACAGTGTGCTCGTCGACGATCTCTGTGTGATCGTAGGGGCCCAGCATTCCCCGCGCCTTACGAGACTGGGTCTCTGGATCGGCAATTCGATCCAGGCTGAAACGCACCGCCGTGGCGTCAAACGGGGTCCCGTCGTGGAAGGTCACGTCCTCGCGCAGACGGAACGCATACGTCAGACCATCGTTTGAGACCTCCCATTCCTCAGCCAATCCGGGGACGAACTCGCCATCCGGGGTCAGCCAGACCAAGGGATCATATACACTTGTCAACGGTATGCCTAGCTCGGAGGATGCATCGATGTGCGGGTCAATCCCGGAAGGTGTCAACGTGAGCCCATACACCAGGCTGCTCCCCGAGGGTTGCCCACCGCAGCTGACCAACAGCACAGAGATCACAGCAAGCAAGATGAGATAGCGCTTCACGGATGGTCCTTTCGGGTTGGCATCAAGACGGCGTGACTCACATAGCTGAGCGGCGATGCGATCGAGCGGAGATTATACCACACGAAGCAAGGTTGACAATCCTTCCCCGAAGGGGTAGAATCAGGCGTCATGCGAGAAGCCGTCAACAAGCCTGTGGACCGCGATCGTCTGAGCGTGTTCCTGGCTGTGCTCATTCTCAGTAGCGTTCTATTTCGCTTCATCGAACTGCCAGTACACATATACCGGCTGCAGGCCCTGGGCTCTCCGCTTGAGATCCATGCCAGTGGGACCCTACTGCTGGTCACGCTGATGGTCGGGCTTGCCTGCACTGGAACCAACCTCGTCCTGCACGATCATCCCCTCTTGATGAGGCATTCCGGGCGTCCCATCTACATCTCGTGGATCTTGCCCGGCATGTTGGCTGGTCTGTCGGCCTACATGTTGTCTCTTGCTCCTACGCTGGGTCTCTGGATCGCCGGATTGACCGTGTTCGGGGTCACCGTCGGGTTGACGGTGTCCGCCGAATACGCCACCGTCTCGCCCGAGGCCCGACGCTATCCAGCGGCACGGCTTGGCCTCAACGTCCTGGCTTACCTGATGGCCTGTACGCTTTTCGTCCTTATATACCGGACTCGCACCCGGAGTCTGGTGACCGCCACGCTCACACTCCTCACAGCTACCCTCCTGGCATTGGACCTGCTGAGCGTGGCAGATGTGTCGGTGGGCCGGATGTTACCTTTTGCCGGGGTTGTCGGATTGATCATCGGCGAGAGCACGTGGGCACTCAACTACTGGCAGATGAGCGCTTGGGCTGGGGGGCTACTCCTCCTGCTCATCTTCTACGTGGTGACCAACGTGGCTCACCAGCATCTCCTGGAGCGTCTGAATGCCTCGACGCTGATGGAGTTTGCCGTTGTCACCATCGTCGTATTGTTGGTCGTCGTGCTCAGGGGCCCCTGACGGGCCACATCTTCGCCTCATGACCACCCCAAGATGAAGAACGAAACAGGAGAGAGTGTGAATCAGGAACAGACGTCACTATCAGCCAAGCTTCCCCATCGCATCGCGCGTCTGGAGGAGCTGGCCTACAATTTCTGGTGGAGTTGGCATCGCGAGGCGCGCGATTTGTTCAAGATGCTCGACTATACCCTTTGGCGCACCACCAGCCACAACCCGGTGCAGATGTTGTTGGAGGTCACCCCAGAGCGGCTGACAAAGGTTGCCGCCGACCCGCTGTTCCTGCGCCGCTATGACGCGGTCATGATCGCGCTGGACGCCGATCTCAAGAACGGACACCTCTGGTTCCCAGCTAAGTATCCCGACCTGACCGATCGACCAGTAGCCTATTTCTCAGCTGAGTTCGGTCTCCATCGATCGTTGCCCATCTACTCGGGAGGTCTGGGCGTCCTCGCTGGCGACCACTGCAAGGAGGCAAGCGATATCGGCCTGCCATTTGTCGCCGTCGGCTTCCTCTACGAGATGGGTTACTTCCGCCAGCGCATCACCCCGGACGGATGGCAGGAGGCCAGCTATCCTCATTTCGAGCCGGAGGAAGTCGCCATCCGGCAAGCTCTGTGTGACGACGGGACCTGCCTTTTTGTGCCCGTCGCCTTGAACAATCAGACCGTGCATCTCAAGGTCTGGCACGTCAAGGTCGGACACGCACACCTGTACCTGATGGATGCCGACAACGACAGAAACGCCCCCTGGGAACGCGAACTGACCCGGCGGCTCTACGGAGGCGACCAGGAGATGCGGATCCAACAGGAGATTGTGCTGGGCATCGGTGGCATGCACATCATCAGGGCCTTACGGATCGAGCCTCTCGCGTACCACCTCAATGAGGGGCACTCGGCCTTTCTGGTCCTGGAACGAGCACGCGAACTGGTCGAAGCCGGCTGCTCGTTCGAGGAAGCCCAGGAGCAAGTCAGGGCCACGACGCTCTTCACCACCCATACACCGGTAGCGGCAGGTCACGACGTCTTCCATTATCACCTGATAGAGAAGTACTTCCACAACTACTGGACTGACCTGGGGCTCAGTCGCGAGGCATTTCTCGAGCTAGGTCATCACGAGAACAACCGTCATGGCTTTAACATGACGGCACTGGCCATGCGGATGTGCGGGCGACACAACGCCGTCAGCGAGCTGCACGGTGAGGTCTCCCGCCGCATGTGGCAGTCGCTCTGGCCTGAGAAGGAAGAGGACGAGATTCCCATCGACCATGTCACGAACGGCATCCACGTCCCCTCTTGGATCGGCGGCGCCATGCACAGGCTCTACCGGAGGCACGTGAGCCCCGATTGGGTCGATCGGCACGACGATCCGATGCTCTGGGAGCGCATCATGGACGTGCCCGACGAAGAGCTGTGGAATGCCCACGTGCACTTGAAGGGGAAACTGATGACCTTCATGCGCGAGCGCTCGCGCACGCGGCGGATCGAAGGAGCTATGACGCCGGAGCAGGTATTGTGCTCCGGGACATTCCTCGACCCCGACGCCCTCACCATCGGGTTCGCGCGGCGCTTCGCCACCTACAAGCGGGCCACGCTGCTGTTCCACGACCTGGAGCGGCTCAAGCGACTGCTCCACGATCGATACCGTCCGGTACAGTTCATCTTTTCCGGCAAGGCGCATCCGGCGGACGACGCTGGCAAGCGACTGCTCCAGCAGATCTATAACACTGCCAAAGACCCATCTACGGGAGGGCGCATCGCCTTCATTGAAGACTATGACATGCAGGTAGCGCGCTATCTGGTCCAGGGAGTGGACGTGTGGCTGAACACACCGCGTCGACCCTACGAAGCGAGCGGAACGAGCGGTCAGAAGGTGGCGCTCAACGGCATCCCCAACTTGAGCGTCCTCGACGGCTGGTGGGCCGAAGGCTACAACGGCGCGAACGGCTGGGCGATCAATCCCGACGAACGGTACGAACATGCAGCGATGCAGGACGCCGCCGATGCGGAGACCCTTTACCGTCTGCTCGAAAACGAGGTCGTGCCCTTGTTCTATGAGCGGGACGCTGACGACGTACCTCGAGCCTGGGTGCGGATCATGAAGGAGGCGATCCGGACCGCCGTGCCCGTCTTCTGCACACGTCGGATGGTCAAGGAATACACCGAGAGGTTCTATGTGCCCTCAGCACGACGGACGGAGGAGATGGAGTAGTCGGCGCGCTGCCGGCTGAGACCCGAATACAGAACTGGACAGGCCCCGGTCTCTCTGCAGAGAGACCGGGGCCTGTCGTTGCAGGACGGAGTGGGCGTGGCGAGCTACTTCATCGCCCAAAACAGCTCCAGATAGTCCGTCAGATGTCGGGTGGTCAGGAAGTTCCTGCAGACGTGTTCCCTGGCCGCCTTTCCCATACCTTCTGCCCGCTCCGGGTTCTCCAGCAAGACCAGCGTCTTCTCTGCGCACTCCTCAACCGAATCGACCAGGAAACCCGTCTCACCGTCAACGATCTGAAGCGGAATCCCTCCGGCGTTCCCTCCGACCACCGGCTTCCCCTTCCACAGCGCCTCAGTCACTACCAACCCAAACCCCTCACGAAGCGATTTCTGGATCACGACATCGCTGGCCGTCTGGAAGGCGCCCACCTCATAGGCACCCACACCGTGGAAGTTGTGCAGGATGTGGACATCGAAGTCCTCTCCGGCGTGACGAATGGTCTTGTCGAGGTAGTACCACCCCTCGGGGTCGTCCGCCGCCATCGACCCCACCAGGGCCAACTGCACCTCCGGCACCCGCTCCTTCACGATCCGGTAGGCATCGATGACGCCCAAGGGATCTTTCCATGGATCGAACCGACTGACCTGAGTGATGATGGGGCGATCCAGGTCGAGACCATAACCGCGTACCACGACTCGAGCCTCATCGAGCGGCATCGGCGCGTTCTTGGGCGAGAGCGGATCGATGGTGGGTGTGATAATCGCCAGATGCTCGAAGTCGACGCCTGGACCCACATACTGCTCCATAGTGAATATGGCAGCCTCATACTCGTTTAGGTAAGGCGCGAAGAAATCCCAGTATGCCGGATTGGGATGAGAGGTGTCAATGTGACAGCGCCAGGCCCAATGCTCGCCCGCGCCGCCGCGATGATAGTGGAGCATCCCGGCCGGCTGCGGATCGTGGATGACGACGAAGTCGTACTCACCCTCGAACTTGTCCGCGTTCATCTCGTTATACCGCTGCCAGATTTCCTTCATCTCATCGGTGAACTCGATGTCCATCCCTTGAAGGCCATTATGGGCCGCTTTTGTGACGTTGAAGAACTCATCGGCGCCTTCAATGACCTGCCACTCGGCATCGAGACCGACATCGCGCATCAGGGGCACCAGCGTCTGCAGCATCTCTGCCACACCGCCCCCGTAGGCGGTCGCGTTGACGTGCACCACCCGCACCTCCTGTAGCGGCTCCGCCACCTCCCTGATCCCCGCGATGACGTCATCACCGACCACAGGCCGATAGTCATCCAGGTGCTTCTCTTCAAGCTCGACTCTCTCCAACATGGCTACCTCCAAGTGTGTGTTGAGGAAAGACCTCGATTGCCACTCATCGTCCCTACGAGGACGAGGACGTGAGCTCGATAATCAAACCTTCGTTGCCCCGCAGGGAGAGCGCAGTCAGGTCGATTGACCCTGTGCGATCCAGGTGGGTCGAGACGGCTATGGTGCCCCCTCCCGCGGGTAGCGTCAGATCCTGCTGTTGATCGGAGAAGTTGAGGGCAACCAGGATTCGCTGCTCGTCCGTCTGGCGCAGGAAAGCGTAGCACGCCTCTGCCACGCCGTCGATGGGAGCATACCGCCCCCACATCAGCGCCGGCGTCGCTTTCCGATAGGCCAGCAGACGTCGGTACAGATTCAGAATCGATGTTGGCTCCTCCAGCTCACCCGCCACGTTCATCGTCTCATAGTCATCCGCCAAGGGCAACCACAGCTCCGGCGTCCAGGTCGGTGAAAAGCCGGCGTTGGGTTCTCCGGACCACTGCATGGGCGTGCGGCAGGGATCACGTCCCATGTGCGGAAGGGTCTCAGACCAGGGATCCTGACGTCGCTCCGGAGGAACGGGGACGTCGACCATGCCGATTTCGTCGCCGTAGTAGAGGGTGGGCGTGCCGCGGAGGGTGAGCAGCAGCATCGCCGCCACACGAGCCTCGTCCCGTCCGTAGCGGCTGGCGAGCCGGGGCTCGTCGTGATTGCCTAGCACGTAATTGGGCCACGCACCGTCTGGCAGCACGTCTTCCACAGAATCCACCACCCGCCGCACGGCCCGTGCATCCCAGTCGGCGTTCAGCAAGGCGAAATTGAAGGGCATATGCAGCTCGTCCAGATCCTCGCCGTAGTAGCTGACCCACTCCTCCCAGTGGAAGATGTGGATCTCGCCGACTGATAGGCGCGGTCTCTCGTCGTTGTAGCTATCGAGTATACGACGGAACTCGCGATAGACCTCGTGGGCATCGGGGTGACCGCTGTCATACTCGTGAAACTGAGAATCATAGTCACCCAAGGGTCGGTGGATGGATCTGGCGCGTCCTGGATCGAGGGGGTTATCACGTAGCTCGGGGTCCTTCATGATGTAGTGCGCCACATCCACCCGGAAGCCGTCCACGCCCCGTTCGAGCCAGAAGCGCACGACCTCGAACATCGCATCCCTGACCTCGGGATTGCGCCAGTTCAAGTCAGGCTGCTCCTTGAGGAAAGAGTGGAGGTAATACTGCTCAGTGATCTCGTCCCATTCCCAGGCCGACCCGCCGAAAACACTGAGCCAGTTGTTGGGTGGTGACCCGTCGAGCTGCGGATCAGCCCAGATGTACCAGTCGCGCCTCGGATTGTCCCGGGTGCTGCGAGACTCAATGAACCACGGGTGGCGATCGGAGGTGTGGTTGGGCACCAGGTCGATCAGAACCCTCAGTCCCCGCCAGTGCGCCCTGGTCACCAGCTCGTCGAACGTGTCCAGATCGCCGAAGAGGGGATCCACGTCGGTGTAATCAGACACGTCGTATCCGAAATCGGCCATCGGCGATGGATAGAACGGCGACAGCCAGATCGCATCCACACCCAACGTGTCGCTCAGATAGTCGAGCTCCTCGATGATACCGCGTAGATCGCCGACGCCGTTGCCTGTTGTGTCCTTGAAGCTTCGGGGATAGACCTGGTAGATGACTCCCGTCTGCCACCAGAGATAGGACTCACCAGACGTCATACAGACCTCGTCACGAGCTAAACATCGATGCCGTTCTGAGCCACGACCTCACTGTACCACCGAGCGCTTTCCTTGGGGGTGCGCTCCAAGGTTTCGTAGTCGACACGGACGATGCCGAAGCGTGGACCGTATCCCATCGACCACTCGAAGTTGTCCAGCAAACTCCAGACGAGGTAGCCGCGCACATCGGCACCCGCGTCGATCGCCTCATGCACCGCCCGCAGGTGATCGCGGAGGAAATTGACCCGCCCCCAGTCGGCGACGAAGCCAGAGCTGTCAAGGGTGTCGGGGAAGGCGCAGCCGTTCTCGGTGACGTAAGTTCTCGGGTTTCCGTACCGCCCGCTGACATCTAGAAGGACGTGCTTCAGCCCTGAGGGGTTGACGCCCCAACCCATCTCAGTCTGGCCCCATCCCGGCGCGGACACGGTCCTCAAATCCGCCTTCAGCGGCGCAGCCTCGATGGCATGGGAGACCCTCATCGACTGATAGTAGTTGATCCCCAGGAAGTCGATCGGCTGGCTGATCACGTCCATGTCGCCCGCGTGAACCTGAGGCTGCTGGGAGCCGATCCACTCGAAGAGCGCGTCTGGATAGCGGCCCTTGAACAGGGGATCGAGGAACAGGTCCATCTTCTGCTGATACGCCCGCTGACAGGCCGCAATGTCGGCATCGGCGTCGCTGGCAGGCTCAAGATGGGCCAGATCGACCACCATGCCGATCTCGCCCCCGTAGCCCCCCTCACGGAAGACCTGTACCGCCTTGCCGTGAGCGAGCAGCAGGTGATGAGCGGCCTGGTAGGCCTGGGAGTAGTCGCAGATACCCGGTGCGTGAAGGCCGTTCCCGTAGCCCAGGAACGCCGCCACCCAGGGCTCGTTATTCGTAATCCAGAGAGTGACCCGGTCGCCCAGCCGATCGAAGACAACGCGAGCGTAATCGGCGAACCAGTCCGGGCACTCACGGTGGGGCCAGCCTCCGGCCTTCTGCAACACGTGCGGGAGATCCCAGTGATAAAGATTGACCACCGGTCGGATGCCGACCGCCAGAAGCTCATCGACCAGCCGATCGTAGAAGTCAAGCCCCGGCTCGTTGACCTCGCCCCGCCCTAGCGGCAGGATCCTCGGCCACGAGGTGGAGAAACGGTACACCGCCAGCCCCAGTGAGGCCATCAGTGCGACGTCCTCCGGCATGCGATGGTAATGGTCGCAGGCCACGTCGCCGGTTGCACCACCGATGACGTTGCCGGGCGTGTGGACAAAGCGATCCCAGATGCTCTCGCCTTTCCCATCCTCGTTCCACGCCCCCTCAATCTGGTACGCGGACGTCGCCGCACCCCACAGAAAATCCTCAGGAAACGTTCTAAGGCTCATACAACTCCTCGCGGTTCAACTTCGCGGTTCCGACCACGATCATGGTCACTGGTGAATCTACAGTGGACACACAGACAAGCCCAGGGGCCGCTTCGCCTTTATGTGAGCGCGGGGGCGCGTGCCCCCCGACAGCACGCGATCTCTACCGCCAAGGTGGGACCAGGCGCTGCCTATGACTTGCTGATGTAGCGATTCAACTTGGCTGCAAGATTGGGCAGTGGCAGAGACTGGAGCCAGACGTTGCCCGGTGCCTCCGGAGTGAAGGCTACCTTCCGTCCCCCTCGTCTGGCGGTGTAGGTGGTCATGAACAGGGACTCCCCTGAGACCATACGACCGAGCCCCTTCATCAGGCCGCCCCTGGCGCTGGTGTCCATATTCACGTTGGACAGCCAGGCCATACCACCTCTCTCGGTGTACATGGCCTCTCCGTCGCTCAGCTCCACCAGCAGGGTCTGCATCGAGCTACCTACGATCTCGAACTCCATACAGCCTCCTCACAAGTGCGCTAATCAGTGATACGCTCAACCCATGCCATCACTATGGTCACGTGTACCGGTGGCTGTCCCTTCAGCTTTCTGCGCTTGAGATTTCGGATGTCGCAAGAGGTGCTCCAGGGCCACGCCGGTCACGGCTCCAGCGGCAGCCCCCGCCAGGGACGCTCCGAGGATGCCCATCATCCCAATGGCCCAGCCCAACGTGCTGAGGACGATCCACCACCAGGCCTGTTCGAGCTGCCACCTCAGAACCAGCCATTGGGTCAGCCCGATTCCAGCCCCAAGGAGCACAGGAGCGACGAGCGAATTCTGGGGTCGCAAGATGAGGATGACCAAAGCCACGCTCCCGGCCCAGCCGGCGGCGCTCGCCGGGATCCACCAGCCGTCCTCTCGAACGAGTGGGCGCAAGACGAGCCACTGCATGACCCCGACTACAACGCCGATGACAAACTGATTCGTCAGGGCCCACCCGGTGAGCCAGCCCAGGGTGCTGGCCAGAATCCACTTCAGCCACAGTGTCCAGTCGAACGACTCGGCCCTCCGCTCTCTCTCTGACCTGAGCCTCATGGGATCAGCAGAGAGCAAGGCGGCGACGCGACAACCGCCCCACTCTCGTACCCGTTCCACAGCAGTCGATCATAGGTCAAGACGTCTAGCCTTTGACCGACCCAGCCATCAAGCCGCGCACGAAGTAGCGCTGGAGGGAGAAGAAGACGATCAGAGGCAGCAGCATGCTGATGAAGGCGCCGGCGGTGAGCAGGTGCCAGTCCGATCCCCGCTCGCCGATCAGCCCCTGCAGGTACTGAGTTATCACTGCAACCTCACGATTTGTACCGAGGAAGGTCAAAGCGACCAGGAAGTCGTTCCATACCCATACGAACTGGAAGATGGCCAAGGATGCCAGGGCCGGAACCGAAAGCGGCAGGATCAGCCGCGTGAACATCGTGAACTGCGACGCGCCGTCGATGAAGGCCGACTCCAGGATGTCGCGCGGTATGGTGCTGATGAAGTTGTACAACAGGTAGATGGACAGTGGCAGGCCGAACCCTGTGTGGGCGAGCCAGATGGCCAGCCACGTGCCGTTCAGGTCCAGGGCCCTGTAGTCCCGGAAGACGGGGACCAGGGCGATCTGGAGAGGCACCACCAGCAGGGCGATGACGGCGACGAAGAACGGTCTACGACCAGGGAAGCTCATCCAGGCGAAGGCATAGGCGGCGGTGGCCGCCACCAGGAGCGGAATTGCTACCGCCGGGATCGTGACCGTCAGCGTGTTGAGGAAGGCCTGGCTCATACCTGCCCCTCTCACGGTCTGCCTCTCGCCCGTTTCGGTGACGATGGTGGTCTCCGTCCCGCCAAGGGTCTGCCGGTAGGCATTCAGGCTGAAGGTAAGATCGTTGACGATGGTCCACCAGCCCGTCGTCTTGGCGTCGTCTGCCGGGCGGAACGACGTGACGAGCGTGCCGATGGTGGGAACCGACCACACGATGCAGATGATGATCAGCGCTCCGTATACGACGATATTGCCGATGAGTGTCTGGCGTCTCGTGCTGCCCATTAGAATGCCTCCTGCTCTAGCTGCTTCAGGTTGTACCACATGACGGGTATCACCAGCACCAGCAGCACGATGGCGATGGCTGAGGCCCGCCCGTTGTGGCGGAAGGTGAACATCTGCCTCCAGAACACCGTACCAATCACGTTGGTCCCGAACTGCCCGCCAGTCATGGCCCAGACGACGTCGAATACCTTCAAAGTCAGGAGCAGGATCGTCGTCGATACCGTGATGATCGACCCCTGGATGTAGGGGATCATGATGCGGAAGAAGATCTGTGGCTCATTGGCGCCGTCGATCCTCCCCGCCTCGAGAAGCTCCTGGGGAACGCCTTTCAGGGCGGCTGACAGGACTACCATCGCGAACCCGGTCTGCATCCAGATCAGAACGACGATCATCATCAGCGTATTAGTGGGTTCTATGGTGAGCCAGCCCACCGGCTCTCCGCCGAGAGCAACCCAGATGGCATTGAGCACGCCGATCTGCGGCACGCTCGCGGGCCTCGCGGCGTACATAAACCTCCAGATCACACCGGCGCCGATGAACGAGATTGCCATCGGCAGGAAGATCACCGATTTCACCCCCGTCTCGAAGGCCGGGTGAGTCCGATCGGCAAGAACGGCGATGAGCAAGCCGAAAGCCACAGTGAGGCTGGTGCCGAGTAGCATCCACAGTACATTGTTGCGGAAGGCCTCGAGCATCACGCGATCTGTGAACGCGTACGCGTAGTTGTCCAACCCCACGAAGCTCTGCGTGGCTGCATCCTGGAAACTGGCCAGGAAACTGCGCACCACGGGCATCACCAGGTAGTAGCCCAGGATGGCCAGCGCCGGCCCGACGAAGACGAAGGGAAGAAGCGCGCTCCGCCACTCATCAGGCAGCTGCTCCACGATGGAGTTGGCGATCACGTACAGCAGGGCAAAGCCTCCGATGCCCCAGATGATGGCCACGACCGCGATGAGCACCTGATGCGCCTCGCCTTCCCGCAGCCACAGGAACCCGGCTCGCATCACGACGAAAAACACGACCGGGACCACGACTGACAGCACGATGCGATAGACCCATGCCAGGAGATCACTTCCCAAGGTGCGTCCCAAGACCTCGGTCTTCTCTGTCACGTTGTGTTCCTCCTTCGCTGAAGGATATGTCGATCCCTCGGCAGAGGGGGAGCAGTCATGTGATCACCCGGCGACTGCTCCGTCCTCCGCCAAGTGTGCGTGCTACGTCTTCGACGCATCACGCATAGATCGCTCAGCTACGGTTACTCCGGCCAGCTGGCGTCGATCTCTTGCAGGACGGTGTCCCGGTCCGTGCCGCGAACCCAGTCCACCATCCCGGTCCAGAATGAACCCGCGCCCACCTCTGCCGGCATGAGGTCCGATGCGTCGAAGCGGAAGACCTCGGCGCTCAGAAGCAGCTCGGCCAACGCGGCCTCTACCTCAGTCTCGTACCAGTCGAGGTCCTGATCCTGGTGCGGGAAGAGCGCACCGCCCGCCCTGGCCCACAACTCGGCCGAGTCGCCCGTGGTCAGGTACTCTAAATAGGCCCTGATCTCGGGGCGGTCCCTGAACATAACCACCTGGTCGCCGCCGCCGAGCACAGGAGTTCCGTAGGCAGCGTCGATCTCGGGGAAGCCGAACACGCCGACTTCCTCGTCCAGATTCTCCTGGATCTCCTCAGGCCAGAAGCCGATGACGAAGTTCCCCTGGCGGAAGAGATAGCAGCCGGGCGGATCGCTCCACATCGGCAGGGATGCCTCGGCGAAATGCTCAGTCAGGATGCTGGTCGTACCACCCAGCACGTAGCCCTCGTTGAACCAGATCTCCTCTATGTAGTCCATCGCCTCTCTGACGGGATCGGAGTCGAAGGGAAGCTCACCCGCCACCCAGTCGTCGTACAGCTCGGGACCGGCGGTCCGCAGCATGGTGTCCTCCAGCCAGTCGGTGCCCACCCATCCGGTGGCCGCCTGGCTCTCCATCCCCACACACCACGGCGTGCCGCCGTCCGCCACGATCTGGTCGCTCAGCGCGATCAGCTCATCCCACGTCCTGGGCTCCTCGTATCCCGCTGCTTCGAACGCCTTCTTCGGATACCAGACGAAGCTCTTGGCGTTGACGCGGTGGAAGACGCCGTAGGGTGTCCCCTCGTACGATCCCAGGTCCAGCCATACCGGTGCGTAGTTCTCCTCGATGCGCGCCACGATCTCATCCGGCAGCGGGGTCAGCTCGCCTGCTTCGGCAAAGCGGTCCTTCACGCCGGGCTGCGGGACCAGGGCCACGTCCGGCGGATCGCCGCCCTCGACGCGGGTGTTGATCAACACCTCGAAGTCGCGAGTGCCCTCGTAGCTGACTTCGATGCCAGTCCTATCCGTGAACCGGTCGTTGACCGCAACAAAGCGGGCTTCCTCGTCACCACCCACGAAAGCGCCCATGACCGAGACAGAGGTCCCCTCGAACTCGCCCGCCTCGGCACGCTCCAGCGGCGAACCCTCCGCTGCGGGGGGCTCAGTGGGCTCCTCGGTGGGCTCCTCCGTTGCCGCAGGGCCACAGGCCGCGAGCACCAGAGAGAAGACAACCAGCAGGCCCAGAAGACCTAACAGATTCCGTTTCGACAACATTCTCTTTTCCTCCTTGTCTGTGTATGAACGGCTTGACTCACTTTCGAATGCCAGATTGATTCATCGCACTTTTTCCCCAGTTGACCACCCCCTTTCATCCGAGAAGGCTCGGCTGTCCCATCAGTCTCGTCAGTCTCCTACCGAAGCTGTGGTATCTCTGACAATCAGCTCCGTGGGCAGAACCTCATAGACAGGATCAGTGTCAGGATTCCTAAGCATCTCCAGTAACAACTCGACCCCCCGTCGCCCGGATTCAAAGAGCAACTGGCGTCGAGTCGTCAGTCCCAGGACGTCGGCAATCTCAATGTCATCGTACCCAACGACGGACAGGTCGTCCGGAACCCTCAGCCCGGCCTCACGTGCCGCCTCCAGCACACCCACTGCCTGCGTGTCGCTGGCGGCGAAGATCGCCGTCGGCCGGTCCGAGAGGGCCAGCATCTTTCGAGCCGATTGGCGGGCTTGTCGCCGTCCATGCTGGTTCTCCTCATAGTACTCGGGGCGTATGGGGATATCCGCCTCGCGAAGAGCCTTCTGATAACCCCAGTAGCGATCCCGACTCGACGTGAAATTGAAAGGGTTGTCGATGGGATCGCCAACGAACCCGATCTTGGTATGCCCCAATCCTATCAGATACCCCGTGGTGAGCTCCCCACCGGTCACATCGTCCACTGTCACCTGATGGTGGACGCCCCTGAGTGCCGGATGCTCCGCATCAATCAGCACGACGGGCACGTCGGCCTCCGCGAGCCGTTCGGCCTCCGCATCGGTCGGTGTCAGCGAAATGCTCAGGACCCCGTCGGCGTGCTCGCTGTGCGGGATCTCCTGGAAACATTTCGCTCGCTGCTTCGGCGTCTCCACGTTATGGATGACCAAGTCGTACTGGCTATGAGAGAGCAGACTCACGACTCCATTCAGTCGCTCCGAAACTGACGGGCGCGTGAAAAAGGGTACGATCACCGCCACAGCCAGCGTCTTGCCCAGCGAAAGACGTCTGGCCACGACGTTCGGTGTGTAGTCGAGTTGCTCCACAACCTCCAGAACTCGCCTGCGGGTATCCTCACTGACCAGAGGGCTGTCGTTGATGGCCCGTGAGACCGTACCCGGCGAGACCCTGGCTTCGCGGGCAACGTCCCGTATCGTCACACGCTTCGTGGAGGACATATCGATTCTGTAGAGAAGGCTCGAGATGGCTTGATTTAAACCGGTTTAATCTTACCATAGTTTCCCGACCTTGTCTAGAATCGTTCACGACGCGCCA
>JAWLCP010000028.1:0-30976 GCA_041687115.1 Anaerolineae bacterium | reverse complement strand
CTTCAGGGCAGTCGAGGGATTTGAGAAGGACGAGGAGCGCTGGGCCATGGAGGCGATCGCACGGGTAGGCCCGGGCGGGAACTTCCTGGCCGACGATCATACCTTCAAGTTCCTCAGGGGCGAGCGGTATGAGCCCGCCATTCTGTACCGGGGCGCGAGGGATGAGTGGGAGAAGGCGGGCTCGAAGACGCTCGTCGATCGGGCCAGGGAGAGGGCCATGGCTATCCTCGACACCCACGAGCCCGAACCCCTGCCCGAGGACCTCGCCCGCGCCGTGGACGACTACGCCGATAAGGCCATGGCCTCCCTGGAGGAGTAGACTGAAGCCAACCAGCGGGCCCGCGGCGGGCCGCTCTGAGATCCCGGCGGTGCCGACCGTCAACTGGTATCGGGGCGACTTTCACGTCCACACCAGTGTTTCCCCCGACGGCGCCACGGCCGATCCCTCCACGCTCGCCGAGATGGCGAGAGACGCCGGGCTCGACTTCGTCGCGGTTACGGACCACAACACCATTGCGGCCCTGCCGCAGCTCCGCGCCAACCCGGACGTGGTCGTCATCCCGGGCATAGAGGTGACCCTGGACGTCGGACACTTCAACGTGCTCGGGATCGAGGGCTGGCACCAGTGGATGGAGCACGTCTGCGTGGGGGACCTCGAGGTCTCGCTGGGCCCGCAAGGGCCCACCGCCGCGGAGCTGCTCCAGCAGACTGCCAGCGAAGGGTTGCTGAACTCCATCAACCATCCGCTCTTGCCTCCCTGGGCGTGGCAGGACGACGGCGCGGAGCTCCGCTTCGTCGACTGCCTCGAGGTCTGGAACGACCCCCTCTGGCCCGATAACGCGTGGGCGAACCCCGCCGCCGTGGCGCTGTGGACCCGCTGGCTCGACGACGGCCACCGCATCACGGCCATCGGCGGAAGTGACTACCACCATCTCCCACGGCCCGAGGAGGGGAAGCCCGGCGAGCGTCTGGGCTGTCCCACCACCTACGTCGGCGCCGAGGAGCTCGCGGCGGACGCGCTTCTGGAAGGCTTGCGCCGCCGGCGGGCCTACGTCAGCGTCGGGCCGCGCGTCGCCTTCCGCGCGCGGACGGGCGACCGCGTACACGCCATTGGTGACGAGGTGGGAAGCTGGGACGGCGACGTCGAGTTCGAGGCCACGGCCGACCTGATGACCGTCCCATCGGCACAGGCGCGGATCGTGGGCCCTCGCGGGGTGGTCGCTGAGGGACCCGTTGCGAAAGGGCGCCCGGGTTTGCACGCCGTCGTCAGCACCAATGCCGACGCATCCGGCTGGTTCCGTCTCGAGGTCGTCGACCCGCACGGGCGCCTGCTGGCGATCACCAACCCCATCTTCGTGGGGCCGCGCCCCGTCCCACGGCGGAGATCATACGGAGACTTCAGGACGTGAGCGGCGGCGTCACCAGGCTCGCTGAGCTCGCTCCGAAGGTATTCATCTTCGACAAGGGCGGCACCCTCATCGACGTCCACTCCATGTGGAGTGCGTGGGCGCAGGAGCTGGCCCGACGGCTCACCGCCGCCGCAGGCGAGTCCGTCAGCGATCGGCTCTTCCGGGCCATGGGCGTCGACCCTCGGTCCCAGCGGATCCGTCCGGATGGATGGTTGGCCACGACCACCATGGACGAGCTGCGGGAGTTGACCGTGGGACTGATGCGCGAGGCCGGTCTCTCTCCGGAGGACGCAGCAGCGGCGGTGGCCGCCGCCTGGCACGCCCCGGACCCCGTCGCAGAGGCCCGACCACTTGCCGATCTCCGCACAGTCTTCCGGACGCTGCGGGAGCGCGGGGCAAACGTCACCGTGGCCACGATGGACGATCGTGCCCCGACGGAGGCGACCCTCGCCGATTTGGAGCTCGATCGATGGGTCGACGCCGTCGTCTGCGGCGACGATGGCGTCGCGCCGAAACCTGCGCCGGACATGGTTCTGGCGATCTGCCAACAGCTTGGCGAGCAGCCCGCCTCTGCGGTGGTGGTGGGTGACTCTTTGGCCGACGTGAAGATGGGACGCCGCGCCGGGGTCGGCCTGACGGTGGGGGTCCTCACCGGGGTCACGCCCGAGGCAGCCCTCAGACGCCGCGCCGACCTGGTGGTAGAGTCCGTTGCGGAGCTGATCTAGGGCTGCGCCCCTGCGGCGGCCCACCACATTCACCAAGAAGAAGAGGGCACCCTGATCCGACGGGTGCCCTCTTTGCGCTGCCTGACCGGCTCGAAGCGCGCCTACTCGACGGGGATCTCCTGGTAGACCTTGTCGATGTCAATGCCCTGCCGGCGGCGGTAGGCCGAGAACCCGTAGAAGATGGCCGCCGCAAGGGCGTAGTTGATGAACATGAAGACCATCGAGCTGGCGTTCTGCCAGCCGATCCCGTACAGGTAGTTCGGATCCCACAGCCACTCGACCAGCAGCCAGTCGAGGAACGCCAGGAAGATCAAGCCGGCGAAGGTGACCGTCGGAAACTGACCCTCGGCCAGCAGTTTGTTCACCACGAAGAAGAAGATCCACACCAGCAGCACCGCGTTCATCACCGTCAACACCCAGGTGGCGATGAAGCTCAGCCACGACAGCGTCCCTGCTACCTCCGCGAAGGCACCGATACCGTAGCGCACCGAGGTGACGATCAGGTAGATCGAAGCCGCCGCGTACAGCACCGTCACGATCCAGCTAACCAGGCTGGATACCTTGAACTTGGAGATGGGGGCGCCCTCGAACACCTGCTTCAGGCGCCAGGGTAAGACGATCGCAGCCACCGTCGAGCCGAAGAAGGTCACCGCAATCACCAGCGTCGCGTCAAGCGCCAGCGTCTGGAAGTCGAAGATGTTATAGGCGTACAGGATGGAGACGATGATCGACGGGATCACCATCAACAGCAGCGCGTTGATCGGGACCTTTGTCCGCTCCTCCACCGCCGACGCCCACTCCGGGAGCATGCGGTCGAACGCGGCGGCGAAGATCACCCGCGTCGAGCTCATGAACACCGTGCCCGACCAGCCGAACCACCACAGGCTCATCAGCAAGAGGACGATGAACTGCAGCACCCGGCTCTGGGTCAGGAAGGACGCAAACAGCGCCGGATAGGGCCAGAAGGGCAGCGGCGGCGACTCGTCCGTGTAGCCCCACGTGAAGTTCCAGAATGCGCCGTTCGCCTTGTTGTAGAACTCCCACCCCAGCGTCTTCGCGATCAGCGCGAAGAAGATCAGGCCCAGCACCGTGGTCACGATGATCGCTGCGCCCATGCTCCAGAAGCTGCGCTTGTAGTCGCTGGCGCCTCTCACCTCACCGTACAGGGTGGCTCCCCAGTTCGGCCACAGGTTGAAGAAGACGATCATCGGGATCAACGCGATGCTCGCCACGAGGGCCAGGTTGCCCCACGAGGATGCCACCGTCCCCGCAGCTTCGCCCGCCTCCAGCGTCGCCTGGTACAGATCTCCGGACTCTGCTCCGAACATCGCTGGAGCCATGGTGTTCAGGTTCTCTACAAACGCCTGGTTGCTGCCGACGAGCAGGAGAATGAACACCAGCAGCAGGCCCACCATGCCGCCCCAGAAACAGGCCTTCTGGATGCGCGCATACCACTTCATCCCGATGCCGATGTAGAAGGCCACGAAGGCACACGTCACCAGCGAACCCACCAGCAGACCTCCGGACGTGCCCGTGAACCACAGGGCAGCGTTCTGCGCGCCCAGCACCGCCAAGATCGGCGTGAAGAACTCGTACACGAGCATCTGGCCGTACAGCGGCACCCACAGCCAGAGGATGAACCACCAGCCCGTGACGCTCAGGATGAACCCAATGCCGCGCCCCAGGACACGGCTCTGCCACACGTAATCCCCTCCGGCCCTGGGCATCGCTGAGATCAGGCTCGCGTAGACGATGGCCTCGAAGATAAGGAACGGCACGGCGATCACCAGCGCCGTCGCCAGATGACCTTCGAAGTAGTAGCAGTACGAGAAGATGTACAGACCCAGCGTGATCAGGTTGATGGAGAAGGTCGCGTAGATAAACGCGTCAAACATCGACCAGGCTCGCACCAGACCACTTGCTTTCCGTACAAAAAGACTCGGTTTCTCACTCATGATTGGACTCCTTTGAATTGATCAGTGAATCGTGGCACTAAGCGCGTCAAGCCTCCACCCTCTCAGTAGACCCAACTGCGCCTTCTCTTGCTCGGGCTGGGGACTGTGCTCGGGCTGGGAACTCCACTCCGCCCGGCTCGCCAGATCCACGCCCCTCAGCAGCACCCTCGGATCTACTGACGCCTATAGCGGTCACCTTTTCTCTTCGCGACATCACCTCCTTCGATGCTCCATCTCCGCCCTCCTGTCACCAGGTGGCACGACCCCAACACGAGCTCTCCACCGCCGCCTACCCGGTGGTGAGAATATAGTTCGCGATCTTGCGGCGGCGAAGCTGCAGAAGCGCACCCTGCAGGATCCCCTCTTCATACGCGCTGCCGGGGTTGATGCACAGCGTCCTGCCGATTCGGCGCGCGCCTTTCCCCTCGTGGATGTGGCCGAAGAGCCCCAGCAGCGGCTGGTACTCGCGCACCACCGCGGCCACCGCCCGGCTGCCCACCGCCTCCAGCGACTGCCCGCCGTAGGCCACCTGCATGTCCTCGGTGAGCTCCGGCGCCTCGTCGAGGCCCGACCCGTACGGGGGAGCGTGAAGGTTGAACACCGCGTTCGGCACGTCCTCCAGCCGCGTGATCATCCGCTCGATTCGCTCTTGGAGCGCGTCCTCGTCCTCCTCCCGGTACGTGTCCCAGGGGGTGGGATCCGTCCATCCCGTGCTGATCATCTCGTGGTGGTCGTCTAGGCGGATCACCTTGCCTTCCACCATCTCCACGCGCTCCGACTCGACGATCACCTCGTCCAGCTCGAACATGTCGTCGTTGCCAGGGCAGACGTAGCACTGGATCTCCGTGCCCTTCAATTTCTCGTCCGCGTACGCCATCCACCGCCTGGCGGTCTCCACCACCTGTTCCACGAACAGGTCGTGGGGCCGACCGGGCGTGGCACCGATCTCCTCGACCTCGTCGGGATCGGTCACGTAGGGATAATACCCCTTGTCGTGGATACGCTTGACGAGGTCCTGCACCTCATCTTCACCCTCCAAGGTAGACTCCTGTTCCATCAACATCACCTTGTACGTCTCGCCCCCCTGGTGAACGATGGGCACGATCGCCTTGCCGGTCATGTCCCCCCCCAGGATCAGGGCGTCCGCCTCATAGAACATGCCGGCGTTGATGAACTTCTTCCAGCAGACCTCCGATCCATGCACGTCCGTCGCGAAAAACACCTTGGTCATTATGCTGGGCTCCTTATGGTCTTTGACCGACTATTTCCGCACCTTCCAGGACACCAAACCCTTCAAACGCCGAGAATGGGCAGGGCGGTCTGCCGCTCGCGCCCATCAGCCCGAAGACGGAGCCCGCCAGGCCTGCTTGCGCAGCGTGACACCCCGCATCAGAAACGTAAACAGCCCGCGCGACACCAGCCCGGTGGCCAGGATCAGCAGCGCCATCGCCATCGCCTGGGCCGTCTCACCCGCGTCGTCCAGAAACATCACCATCAGCGAGGCCACCTCGTTCCCCGGGACGAACAGGAAAACGAGCGCCGAGAGAGTGACAAGCGCGTTGAGAAACAGATACGTGGCGATCGAGAGGATCGACGGCAGTCCCAGCGGCACGATCACCTGCCAGAAGGTACGGTAGAAGGGCGCGTTGAGCGACTCACCCACCGCCTCGAACTCCCTGTCCATCTGCTTGAGCGCCGCGGTCGCCGTCAGAAACGGCACCGTGTAGTAGTGGAACACGGTGGAGATCGCCAGGATCACCATCGTCCCGTACAGGACGTTCAGCGGATTCGACGGATTGTTGTACGTGAACAGATACGAGAGGCCGAGCACCGTGCCCGGGATGGAAAGCGGAATGATTGAAAGAAGGTACAGCACCGCGCGGGCCCGCTGCAGCTTCCGGCTCCTCTCGATCAGATAAGCGCTGAAGAAGATGATGACGGTCCCCATCACAGAGGCGAGCAGGGCCATCTTGATCGTGTTCCACAGCACGTGCAGCGCCCCGTGGTGGGCACCCGCCACGTAGAACTCCGAGAAGTTCTTCAGCGTCAGCGACAGGTCATAAGGCCAGTAGCTGGTCAAAGCGCCGACCACCACCATCCCGTACACGCTGAGGATGTAACCCGTCACCAGCGTGCACAGAAGGAACAGACCGACCCGCACCAGGGGAGCCGACCGTTTCGGCGCCAGCGGCACGATGTCCGCCGTGATCTGGGCCACCTGCTGCCGCTGGACGATCCGGTCGAGCACGAACGCCACCGCCGTGGGCACCAGCAGCACCGCGCTCACCGCTGCCCCCATCCCGAAGTTCTGCTGCCCGACCACCTTGGCATAGATATCCGTGGCCAGCACCCCGTAATCGCCACCCACCACCTTCGGCGCGCCAAAGTCCGTGATCGCCAGCGTGAACGTCACAAACGCCGCGCTCATCAGGCCGTACTTCACCGTGGGCAGCGTCACCGTCAAGAACGTCCTCAGACTCGAGGCCCCGAGCGACTCGGCGGCTTCGTACAGGCGCGCATCCGCCGTCGCCAGCGACGTCAGCAGAATCGTCAGCGCGTGCGGGAACGCCCAGAACACCTCCGACATCACGATACCCACCGGGCCGTACAGCCCGATGTTGATCCCGGTGGCCCGCGTGAACGCCCCATTGTTCCCGAACATGTAAATGAACGCCAGAGCCTGCACGACGGAGGGGATGAACATCGGCAGCAGCGATACCGTGCGGATAACTCGCTTGCCCGGGATCTTCGTTCGCGTCAGCGCGTAGGCAACCCCAAACGCTAGCACGACAGTGATCACCATGCTGAAGATCCCGATGTTAAAACTGTGTCGCAGCGACGAAGATGTCGCCGGTGAGGAGAAATACGCCACGTAGTTCTCCAGACCCACAAACCCGCCGGCTCGGTCCTGAAAACTCCGCTTCAGCAACGTGAACAACGGATACACCATAAACAGGAACAGCCACACCGCGACGAGTCCGTACAGGACCCGCTTCAGAATGTCGTCCGTCCCCACACGCTGGGTCACGCGCTCGCCCATGACGGGGAAATCCGGCCTCGTGTCAGGCGCCCGGCGCTCGGCAACGGTCGTCATCGCCTGGCTCCCCCCTCGGCGGGATAGACGCGAAGCAGCGAGGGCGGCAGCTGCACCGCCAGGTCACTCCCCTGCCGCAAGCTCAGGTCCCGGACGCGGTTGGTCGACGCTTCCACCATCACGCGCGCGCCCTCGTCGAGCCCGTCCACCTGCAGCCTCAGCCGGTAGAACGAGCCCAGGAACTCGATGTCCTCGACCTCCGCGTGAAGCGCGTTCAACGTGGCCGGATCTGCGACCCCCAGACGTGCATCCTCCGGCCGGATGCTCAGCCGGACGGGCGCGTCGGTGGCAAAGCCATGGGGAGACCCACAGTGCAGCGTGAGCGAGCCGCAGCGCACCTCATCGGGGCCCGGACCCGCATACCCGCGCAGGAAGTTCGTGATCCCCACGAAATCGGCCACAAAGGGAGTCCTCGGAGAGCAGTAGAGATCGACCGGCGAGGCCACCTGTTCGATGTGACCCTGATTCATCACCACCACCCGGTCGCCGATAGCCAGCGCCTCCTCCTGATCGTGCGTCACGTGGATCGTGGTCACGCCGATCGCTTGCTGCATGTGCTTGATCTCCAGGCGCAACGCCACTCGCACCTTGGCGTCCAGGCTCGACAGCGGTTCGTCGAGGAGCAGCAGGCCCGGGGAGGGGGCCAGGGCACGCGCCAGGGCCACGCGCTGCTGCTCGCCGCCCGACAGCTGGGACGGGTACTTGCTCCGGTAGTCATCCGGCAGGTCCATCAACGCCATCAGCCTGTCCACGCGAGCCTCGATGTCCCCCTTCGCCCATCCCTCGTTGACCAGGCCGTAGGCGATGTTCTGCTCCGCCGTCAGGTTCGGGAACAGGGCGAAAGACTGGAAGACGATGCCGAAATCCCGCTCGCGCACCGGCAGGCGCGTGATCTCCTTCCCTCCCTGACGAATCTCACCGGCGTTCGGCTGCTCCAGCCCGGCGATGATCCGCAGCGTGGTGGTCTTCCCGCATCCGCTCGGACCCAGCAGACACACGAACTCGCCTTCCTCCACGTCCAGCGAAAGATCATCCACCGCCACCAGGTCCCCGTACGTCTTCGTCAGGTGCATGAGCCGCAGATACGGCTCACGTCTTGTGTCCTCCATCGCACCCTTTCCTGTCTGGGCCCCCTCACCCCGCGCCGGGGGCCGGCCTCACATGGCGTCGCCGACCGCCCACCGCCCGAGCGGGCAGTGCGCGCGTCCAACGACGAACAGCCCGGCTGGCAATCTGCATGGCCGCCGGCGACCACCCCGGCCAGGCGAGCCGGGGTGGTCGACACGATCCGTCAACCACAAACCCTATTCAGCCCCTCCGAACCGCGCCGTCCACTCGCTCAGGACGCTGTCGCGGTCAGAGGCCATCACGCCGAAGTCCACCGGATACAGCCGGTCCACGGCATCCGCCGGCATACCCGCGGGGGCGGGGAAGCCTGGCTTGGCCAGGACCGCAAAGTACTTGGCGTACAGATTCATCGCCTCGTCGCTGATCGCCCAGTCCAGGAACTTCTTGGCGGCCTCTGGATTTTTGGCGCCCTTCATCAGCGCGTTCGCCTCCACCTCGTACCCCGTCGGGTTCGGTACCACGAACTCGATGGGCGCTCCGTCTTCCTTAAGGCCCGCGCCCACGAAGGCAAACGACAGGCCCACGGCGTACTCGCCCGCTCCGGCCATCTTGCAGGGCTTCGATCCAGACTTCGTGTACATCGCCATGTTCTCGTCCAGGGCCTCAAGATACTCCCAGCCGCCCATACCCTGCACCGCCGCCGAGACGAACATGTACCCCGTGCCGGAGGCGCTCGGATCCGGCATCACGATCTGCCCCTCATAGACGGGGTCCAGCAGATCCTCCCACGTCATCGGCTGCGGCAGTCCCAACTGCTCGCCGAGGTCGGTGTTGAAGCAGATGGCGTTGATGTAGGCGTCGACGCCCACCCAGGTCGGCGGATCCTTCGGCGATTTGAACCTCGGCAGGATCTCCTCCACGCCTTCCGGTGCGTAGGGCTCCAGCATCCCCTCGTTGTCGAAGATCATCATGCTCGAGGCGGCGGTGCCCCATATCGCATCCGTCTGCGGATTGTCCTTCTCCGCCAGGAGACGCGCCGTCAGATCCCCCGTGGAGAGGCGAAGCACCTCGATCTCCAGCCCGGTCGCCTCCTCGGCCGCCGGGATGAACTCCGCGACCTCTTCCTGCTCTTTCGCGGTATAGACCGTGATCTTGTCCGATCCTTGGCTGCATCCCGCCAGTGCGGGGATCACGAGCAGCGCGACGATGAGCACTAATGCGAGACGACGTCCGTTGTGACCACTCACTTGTGAACCTCCTGTCGATGATAGTACGGCGCTAATTCCGTCGGTGACGTAGGACTGGCGGCCACTCAGTGGGCCGTAAGACGGGACAGACCTCTCCTCGATAGCCACCTCCTTCCGGCGCGTGCTGCGCTCATCCCTCTGGATCGCTGTCTCGCGCGGCCTCGGTCACCCACAGCGATGTCTCGCCTCGGCGCGAGGGTGGCGGACCCGCTCTCCAGGCCTGGGGCCGGCCCACTTGGCCACGCGATCCCTGGCCCTGGACATTCGGTATCGGGGCTTGCACAGCTGTACCGTCCCACTCGGCGCACGTATCGAGCTTAAGGGTGCCATGGGTGCCCGGCCGGTGAGTTCGCTGGACGGGCAGGCCCTCGAAGCACTTGTCGAGCTGCAGACCCACACGCCGCGTGGAGCGCGGGACAGATGTCCAGTCTGGCAGGGACAACGCGGTTGGAGCGAGGCAACGGTCACAGGCTCCTTCGAGCCAGGTCGCGGTGGCGAAGATCAGCAGCGGTCCGGCGCCTCGAGAAATGACCAGTGTTGCTCCCGCTCGAAAACACACAGCCCGTACACCACTCGACGGCAAACTGATGTGGTGCTAGAGAAGGTGGTCAAAAGACCTGACCGGAATGACGGCACAAGTATATCATATCATGGCGAGCTTTGCAAATTTTCGTTGGTCCGTGATTGTTTCAGTTTGCTTGACTGCCCATGGACGATCGGCCTTGCCTGGATGGGCAGCCCCGGGGCCACGAGAGGCGCCATGGGTTGCCGGCTGCCGCCCCCTCGTCACACCGTTGCCGGGAGGACGCAAGGCATGCCTCGCTGCGATCCCACGGCCCTCTGTCCCACATTGCGAAATGATAATGCTTCTCGTGAAACTTCCTCGGTCCTTTCTTCGCGCCACTCGCCACAACCCCGGTCAAATTGCGTCTTGCTAAATGGTCTTTCATATGATATAATTATTGAAGCCGTTCGTTCTAACGCTCTTCCTGGGAGAGAGACGCAGTCAACGGGATAAGTCAATGCACGGCAGGGAAGCCTCAGCAACGGCGACCACCCCACCAGATCTCGTCCAGTCGGTCGACAGAGCCATCCGCCTGTTGGAGACGCTGGGCGAAAAAGGAGGCTTCGTGTCGCTCCAGCGACTCAGCCAGGAGACCGCCCTGAACGCAAGCACCGCCCACCGACTTCTCCACACGCTCCAGTGGCACGGTCTCGCACGGCGTGACTCCACCACGCGCAAGTACGCCCTAGGACTGGGATTGCTCCGCCTTGCCTCAGCGCTGCGGGACCAGCTCGACCTGCGGGCCGAAGCCAGGCCCTTCCTCGAGTCGCTGGCCGAGGAGACGGGAGAGTCGGCCAACCTAGTCGTCGCCGATGGTCACCACGTGGTGTACGTCGACCAGGCGGCCTCCACGCAGCCCGTGCGGGCCTTCACCCAGGTCGGTGCCCAGGCGCCGCTTCACTGCACCGGCGTCGGTAAAGCCCTCCTGGCCTTCTTGCCCGAGGTCGAAAGAGAAGCCGTCCTCGCTGGGAACCTGCATGCCTATACCCCTGAAACGATCACCAATCCGCTCAGGCTGAAGGACGAGCTGGGGCGGATTCGCAAACGCCGTGTCGCTCTCGACGTCGGTGAGAGGCAGCAGGACGTCAGATGCATCGCCAGCCCGGTGTTCGATGACCGGTCGCGCGTGGTGGCCGCCATCAGCATCTCTGGCCCGCGCCACCGGCTGGACGCGCAGCGTATCGAGGAGCTGTCACCCCTGGTGGGGCGGGCGGGACGTGATCTGTCGACCACACTTGGATGGGCGGGGCCTGAAACCGAATAGGATCGAGCGAGGCTCGAAGGGCATGCGCCCGGATCCCGCGCGCGCCGGCCGGCGCGGGAGCGCCCGCCGTGGGCGAGGACCGCACGATTCGAGAAGGAGGTGATTTCACGACACAGTGAGGCCCGGCACGTTCGAAGCCGCACGCTAGCCGCTTTTCGTAATCCAGACAAGGAGATAGAGAAATGCTGAGAATTGAGAGGAGCTTGGCTGTTTTCGTTCTGACGGCAGTCTTGGTCACGCTCGTGGCGGCCTGCGAGCCGCAGGTGGTCGAGAAGACCGTCGAGGTCGAGAAGGAGGTCGAGGTCACCCGGGAGGTGGAGAAGACCGTCGAGGTCGAGAAGGTCGTCGAGATCACCCCCACCCCCACCGGACCGCGGGGGACCTTGCGGGTTGCACTCACAGGCGCACCTAACTCCTTACATCTTGGCCTGGGCGACGATCAGAATTCGTTCAATGCTGGCTGGCCGCTGTACGACAGCTTGGTGTACCTGAACCCGGACGCCGAGATTGAGCCTGGTTTGGCTGAGAGTTGGGAGCTCTCCGAGGACGGTACCGAGTATGTCTTCAAGCTGCGTGAGGACGTCACGTTCCACAACGGCGAGCCGTTCACGGCCGACGACGTGGTCTTCTCCTGGGAGCACGGGAAGCAGGATGAGATGAAGTGGAGCGACAAATGGAAGGAAGGCGAGACTGTCGAGAAGGTCGATGACTACACCGTAAGGATTACCACGGACGGTCCGCGTCCGTTGCTGCTGAAGACCATGGCCACGATCTGGGGCATCATTCCCAAGGACTACATGGAGGAGGTCGGGCTAGAGGGGTTCAATGAGCACCCGGTTGGTACCGGTCCCTTCATGTTCGAGGAGTGGTTCAGAGGGGACCACATTACGTACAAGGCCAACCCCGACTACTGGCGAGAAGGGTGTCCGAAGGTGGAAACCCTGATCTTCAGGCCCATCCCGGAATCAGCCACGCGGGCCGCTGCTGTTCAAGCTGGTGAGATCGACATTGCCCCACGGCTCAGTGCCGAAGAGGCGCAGCGTCTGATGGGGCCGGACGTGAAGGTTCTGAAGTACCCTCTCTGGCGGGCCTACTACGTGACGTTCAACAATCTCACAACCGGCGTCGGCAAACCAACCGAGGATGCGCGGGTCAGGCAGGCTATGAACTACGCCGTCGATGTGCAGGCCATCATCGACTCGATACTCGGGGGCTATGGCAAGCCCGCCGCGACCTACGCCGCCACCACTGGCGAGTTGGGTTACGGAGCCGTCGAACCCTTCGGCTATGACCCAGACAAGGCCCAGGAGTTGCTGACCGAGGCCGGCTACTCAGACGGCTTCTCAATCGACATGGCGTGCCCGGCCGGGGCCTACAGCCACTTCGAGGAGGTGTGCCAGGCCATCGCTGGATACCTGGGCGATGTTGGGATCGATACCAGCCTCGAGATCATGGAATCAGGTCACTACTGGGACCTGGAGGCGAACAAGGAGCTCCCGCCACTGTTCGGCGACAGCTGGGGCAACCCGGACGGAGAGGCTTACCCCCGACTGCTGGGCGCTCTCGGTGGCTGGGACGCCGCTTACTCCGCGTGGTCGGACCCGAAGATCGACGAGCTCCTCCAGGAAATCGGGACGACCGTGGATCAGGATGCGCGGGAGGCGCTGTATGAGGAGTTGCAGGTCTACGTGAAGGAGAACCCTCCCTTCATCTACCTCTATGAGGCAGTCGGCTTCGAAGGCCTCAACGCGCGGGTCCAGGACTACAATCCGCTTCCGGGCGAGGATTACTGGCTATTCGACACCTGGGTTGTGCTTGATGAATAGCCTGGCAGGGTAGCGTTGCGACACGCGCCCCGATTCAGTCATTCAGGAGCAAGGCGAGAGGGCGTCTGAGGCGCCCTCTCGCAACGGGAGCAGATAATGACAGCTTACACCGATCTCGACGTTTCGGCCCGCATTCTCTTGGGCCCGGGGCCCAGTATGGTCCCGCCGCGCGTGCTGCGCGCGATGGCTCACCCCCTGGTGGGTCACCTCGATCCTCAGTTCATCCACCTCATGAACGAGGTTCAGGAGCTGCTGCGCTCCGTGTTTCAGACCGACAACCGCCTGACGATTCCCGTCTCTGGCACCGGCAGCGCCGGCATGGAGGCAGCGCTTTGCAACTTCATTGAGCCCGGCGATTCGGTGCTCGTGGGGGTTAACGGCTACTTCGGAGAGCGCCTCTGCGAGATGGCAGGGCGATACGGTGCCGAGGTGCGCAGGTTGGAGCGGCCTTGGGGCGACGTCTTCTCCCCCGAGGAGATAGATGAGACCCTGAACGAGGACCCCGCCAAGCTGGTTGCCCTCGTCCACGCGGAAACCTCGACCGGCGCGCTCCAGCCGATGGCCGGCATTGGCGACGTCGTCCATCGCCACGGTGCGTTGCTGGTCCTGGACTGCGTGACCTCCCTCGGCGGGGTGCCCGTCGAGGCCGATGACTGGGACGTCGACGTCATCTACAGCTGTACTCAGAAGTGCCTCAGCTGCCCGCCCGGCCTGGCCCCGCTGACCGTGAGCCCGCGTGCCCTGGACATGCTCCGTCGGCGGAAGATACCCGTCGCGAACTGGTACCTTGATCTGACGATGATTCAGGCGTACTGGGGCAGCGAGCGGACCTATCATCATACAGCCCCCATCAGCATGAACTACGCGCTCAGGGAAGCCCTGCGCCTGGTGCACGAAGAGGGTCTGGACAGCCGCTTCCAGCGACACACGGCGAACGCGGAGCTGCTCTGGGAGGGCCTGCGGGCGCTAAGCCTCCCCCTTCACGTACCCAGAGACCATCGCCTGCCAACCCTGACCACCGTCAAGATCCCACAGGGAGTTGACGGATCGTCGGTGAGAGAGCGGCTGTTGCGGGAGTACAACGTCGAGATTGCCGGCGGGCTGGGTGCCCTCAAGGGACGCGTGTGGCGCATCGGCCTTATGGGCGACTCCTCCCGCCGGGAGCACATATTGCTGCTGCTCGCGGCGCTGGAACACCTTCTCGGATAGCAGACAGGCCCTCGGAAGTATCCGGGGACGATCTGCCAGATCGAAGCGAGGGACAGATCGATGAGACGAATACGAGAACCATCTCGGCCGGTGCCAGTCCTGGCGGAGACGGACGTCCTCGTCGTGGGAAGTGGCCCCGGTGGCCTGGCCGCGGCGCTCGGCGCGGCCCGCGAGGGTGTGGAGACCATGCTGGTGGAACGCTACGGGTGCTTCGGGGGCGTCATCACGCAGGTAGGCGTGGAGAGCATAGCATGGTATCGCCACGAGGGGACCACGGACGTGGAGGGGATCGGCATCGAGTTCGAGCAGCGGGCAGAAGAGATGGGGGGCACGCAGCGCGACCCCGAGTCCGAGAGCGAGGAGCTCGATGCAGATATGTTCAAGGTGGTGGCCGACAGACTGGTCGAGGAAGCCGGCGTCGTGCCGCTCTTGCACTCCCTCGCCGTGGAGGCGGTGATCGAGGGGGACCAGATCAAAGGCATCATCACCGAGAGCAAGTCCGGCAGGCAGGCCATCCTTGCCAAGCGAGTCGTGGATGCCACCGGCGATGCAGACGTCGCCTATCGCGCCGGCGCCCCCTGTCGCGAGACCCCCAGGAACGAGATGATGGGCGTGACCGTGATGTTCTCCTGTGCGGGCGTGGATCGAGAGCGATTCCTCGCCTACATCAGGGACAACCCCTCCACATACGGCGACTGGACCGATAACTGGGGAATCGAGACGGCCGGCAAGGAAGACGACCTGCTCAGCAGGTATCTGAAGGAGCCCTTCGAGCGGGCCCGCAGAGACGGCCTGATTCCGGAGGATCTCACCAGTATAGGGGGAACCTGGAGCACCTTGACGGACGCCGGTGAGGCGACCGGCCTGAACATGGTCTATATGCTGGGATACGACTGTACGGACGTGTGGGACCTTACGCAGGCGGAGATCGAGGGCCGCAGGCAGGCGATGCTCGCCATAGAGGCACTCAAGGCCCACACGCCCGGTTTCGAGAAGGCCAAACTCAGGAACTTCGGCATGACACTCGGCACCAGAGACTCCAGGAAGATCGTCGGAAGGTACAATCTCAGCGGAGACGACGTCCGGAACCAGGCCCGGTTCGAGGATTCCATCGGCATCTTCCCGGAGTTCCTGGATGGGTACGGCGTGCTGATGCTGCCGACGACCGGACGGTACTTCCAGGTGCCCTATGGGGTGACGGTGCCACAGAGGGTCGAGAATCTACTGGTAGCTGGCCGTTGCACCGCCGGAGACAAGATATCCCACGCGGCGATGAGGAACCAGATGGCGTGCACGGTGACGGGGCAGGGGGCCGGGGTGGCGGCCGCGGTTTCGCTGAAGGACGGAGTGACGTGCCGGGAGGTCGACGTGGAGAGGCTCCAGGCAGCTCTTGAGAAGCAAGGGGTCCGTCTCTTCTAGCCCGCCCGCGGGATGGCGACGGTGGGCGACCCGGAATCGCGCCCCGGTTTGACGCCCCGGCAAAGGCGTCGCGCCGGTCACTTCCGTGCGGGCGTGCGAAGCCGCGTCCCCCTTCTCTGCCGCTCGGAGGTGGTTGGATTCGTTTGCTGCGCGCTCGACGGCCGCAGCGTGAGGGAGGTGGTCAGGAGGGTCGGTGTTCATGGAAAAGATCAAGGAAGGTGCGAGAGCGGTACCCGTGATCGCGGAGACGGACGTCCTCGTCGTGGGAAGTGGCCCCGGTGGCCTGGCCGCGGCGCTCGGCGCGGCCCGCGAGGGTGTGGAGACCATGCTGGTGGAACGCTACGGGTGCTTCGGGGGCGTCATCACGCAGGTAGGCGTGGAGAGCATAGCATGGTATCGCCACGAGGGGACCACGGACGTGGAGGGGATCGGCATCGAGTTCGAGCAGCGGGCAGAAGAGATGGGGGGCACGCAGCGCGACCCCGAGTCCGAGAGCGAGGAGCTCGATGCAGATATGTTCAAGGTGGTGGCCGACAGACTGGTCGAGGAAGCCGGCGTCGTGCCGCTCTTGCACTCCCTCGCCGTGGAGGCGGTGATCGAGGGGGACCAGATCAAAGGCATCATCACCGAGAGCAAGTCCGGCAGGCAGGCCATCCTTGCCAAGCGAGTCGTGGATGCCACCGGCGATGCAGACGTCGCCTATCGCGCCGGCGCCCCCTGTCGCGAGACCCCCAGGAACGAGATGATGGGCGTGACCGTGATGTTCTCCTGTGCGGGCGTGGATCGAGAGCGCTTCCTCGCCTACGTACATGAGAACCCCTCTACCTACGGGGACTGGGGTGGGAACTGGAAGAAAGAGATGCCTGCCGAAACGGCGAGCATGTTCAGTACCTACTTGGAGGAGCCATTTAATCGAGCCCGCGAAGACGGCCTGATTCCGGCAGATCTGACCAGCATAGGGGGCTCGTGGAGCAGCTTGACGGACGCGGGCGAGGCCACGAACTTGAACATGATCTCCATAACCGACTGCGACTGCACGGACGTATGGGATCTGACCGACGCGGAGATGGAGGGCCGCAGACTCGCCATGCTGGCCATAGAGGCGCTCAGGGCCTACGCACCCGGTTTCGAGAACGCTAGGCTGAGGAACTTCGGGATGACGCTGGGTACCAGGGACTCCAGGAAGATTGTGGGAAGGTATAATCTGACTGGAGACGACGTCCGGAACCAGGCCCGATTCGAGGATTCCGTCGGCATCTTCCCGGAATTCCTGGATGGGTACGGCGTGCTGATGCTGCCGACAACCGGACGATACTTCCAGGTGCCCTACGGGGTGACGGTGCCACAGAGGGTCGAGAATCTACTGGTAGCTGGCCGATGCACTGCCGGAGACAAGATATCCCACGCGGCGATGAGGAACCAGATGGCGTGCACGGTGACGGGGCAGGGGGCCGGGGTGGCGGCCGCGGTTTCGCTCAAGGACGGGGTGACGTGCCGGGAGGTCGATGTCGAAAGGCTGCAAGGAGCACTGAAGCGGCAGGGAGTGCGCCTGTTCTAGCCGGCTCAGATGCAGGCCTCTGGCGTAATTCGGGTCGGACAGGTGTGAGCACCCTGTCGCGCCACTGGCAGCCTGTGTGTTCCAGTGCGACGGCATGGTTACTGCCGCCCGGCTCGCGGCATCGGAGGGGGCCGCTCCGCCCAATACCGCTCCCCTCCGTCCATCGCGTCCCGCGGATCGCCGCACAGGCATCGAGCATGTATTGGGGGCTCTGATGTGTTCGAACACAGTCGATGCACAGGAGGTACAATCATGCGCACACGAGGCTCAGTCGAATCTCTTGTTCCTGCTCAAGGCGGGTCATACGATGTAGTCGTCGCAGGCGGCGGGATGGCCGGGCTCGGTGCGGCGATGGCCGCCGCACAGAACCAAGCCAGAACACTGCTCCTGGAGGCGGAGAGCTACTTCGGAGGCGTTGCAGCCGTGACCTTCTGGATGCCGATCAACCGTCTGCTGCTTGATGGTGGGCCACGGGGCGGCGTCGTGGACCTGTTCGTGGACATCATCAGGCACCAGGGCCCGGAGGCCTACACAGACGGCAAGGAGGACTCTATCTGCGGTGATGGCCTGGACGTGCATCCAGACTACCTGAAGCTCGCCATCTTCGAGGCCTTGGAGACCGCTGGTGTCCACTACAGGCTCTACAGCCCTGTCACGGACGTGCTGCTGGACGGCGACGCGGTCACGGGCGTCGTCGTGTCTGGCAAGTCCGGGCGGCAGACCTTCCACGCCAAAGTGGTCGTCGATGCGACCGGCGATGGTGACGTGGCTTGCTTGGCAGGTGCCGAGGTCATGGAGGGGCGAGAGGAGGATGGCCGACACATGCCCGTCTCGCTGACCTTTGCTCTGGCACATGTCGGTGTAGATCGCTTTCTCGCATTCCTGGAGAATGAGCGAACTGCGTTTGAGCAGGCGATCAGTGAGGCCAGGGACCGGGGATACTGCACGGCGGAGTGGTACGACTTCGACCGCACGACCGTGCCCGGCGTGCTGAGCGTGAATAACGGCGGTGCCGCGGACATGGGGAACGTGGACGGAACGGACCCACGCCACCTGACCATCGCCGAGCGGATGGGCATTCAGGTGGCAGTTGACTTCGTCAGACTGGCTCGAGAGGCCCGACTGCCGGGCCTGGAGGCCTGCTGCCTCATAGGTACGGGGGCGCGTGTCGGCGTGCGCGACACCCGTCGGGTGGTCGGCGAATACGTCTTCACAGTCGACGACGCGCGGACGGGCCCCCAGTTCCCCGACGTGGTGGCGCGTAAGTACGGCGCCATCGACGCCTGCCAGATCTTCATCGGTGAGATGGAGTCGGGACACGGATATCCATACCGCTGCCTGCTCCCCAAAGGCGTCGACAATCTCCTCGTGGCGGGTCGTTGTGGCTCCGCCACGTTCTTGGGGCTCGCGGCCGGAAAGAGCATGGGCAATATGATGGAGGTCGGACAGGCCGCCGGGGTCGCAGCCGCCCTCTGCAGTGCTCAGGACTTGACGCCCAGGGACATCGACGTTGCGCAGGTTCAGGATGTGCTGAGGTCGATGGGAGTTAAGCTCTAGGGGCCCGGGTGCACGCGAGTGGCGGATCGGCTCGCTTGCCTCCCTGAAACCGAGTCAGGGATTACGACCGAGACACAGAAGTGGGAGAGTGGAGTGAGAAAGCAGAGACTCCTAAACGACATATCGAGCCAGCTGGCCCAGTGCGCCCGGATGGAATCGGTCAAGGGCGCAGTAGAGGACGCCCTGCGTGCAGGAGCCGAGCCCCTTGAGGTAGTGGATGCCGTGAGTGAGGGGCTTGACGAAGTCGGGAGGCTGTATGACGAGAGGGAGGTCTTCCTCATGGAGCTTGTTCTGGTCGGTGATACGGCCTCCGAGATCATGAGTATTCTTGAGCCGCTCTTCAAGACAGGAGCGCCACCGGCCAGGGGGAGAGTTGTCATTGGCACCGTGCGTGGTGACCTGCACTACATTGGCAAGGATATCGTAACCGTGATGCTGAGATCAAAGGGGTTTGGCGTGGTCGACCTCGGGGTAGACGTGTCAGCAGACAGGTTCGTGTCGGCTGTCAGGGAAGAACAACCCGCTGTCTTGGGGATGTCAGGACTCCTGACCACCGTCGTCGATTCGATGAGGGAGACGATGGATGCACTCAGAGCTTCTGGTTTGAGGGGTCGTACGAAGGTCATGATTGGTGGGAGAGCAGCATCAGAAGATGTCGCTGAGATGATCGGTGCAGACGCCTTCGGTGCAAATGCGGTTGACGCGGTCGAACTGGCCACCAGGTTTGCGTGGTCCGAAGGTGAAGTCGCACCCGTCGACGAGGGCTAAGGGGGAGATGAGATGGGACGAAGAGAGGATTTCATCAGGGCTATCAACCTTGAGGAGCCAGAGCGTGTCCCTCTGGGCGAGTTGTCGATCGATCCACCACACATAGAGACATTGATGTGCCCCGCGAGATTCTGGTCCCCGGAGGACAGACCCGCTGCAGAGAGGATAGAGCTCTTCAAGCACAATGCGGAAGTCCAGGTAAGATGTTACGACAAGCTTCGAATGTCTCTCGTCGTGTGCAACGTGGCGCTGCACCCCGCACGCGGGTGGTCAGCCCACGTTCTCAGCCGGGACGAAGCAGAGGACCTTCGAGAGGAAACCGGGTTGCGATACACCGCTGGAACCTTCGTCGACGAGTGGAGTAGGGGAATGGTTTTTGACGCCGATTCGAAAGTGTGGATCCAGCAGTATGGAACCATGTCGACAATGGCGGATTGGGAACAGTGGGCGGACTCCGAGGATTGCCCTCTCAATACGCCGTATGCCGAGGGCCGGGACGAGGATGCGAAGATCGTGATTGAGCTGGCAGAGAAGTGTGACATGGCCGTCGCTGGCCTTCTCAGGGCGCCGTTTGCCACGCTGTTTGAGTGTTTTCCTGTTGGAGTCTATTATCGGCTGCAACTGGAGCAGCCCGAGTTCATCAACAGGGCAGTCGAAGCTTACACCGAGTATAACGTCAAGATGGTCGAGGTCTATGCCGATCTGGGATGTGATCTGGTCATAAGCACCGGCGATCTGGCCCATACGGACGGGCCGTTGATGAGGCCAGAGCTCTTTGACGAATTCTACTTCCCGCCTTTGCGTCGAGAAGTCGAGGCGGCCCATGCGGCCGGCATTAAGTACGCAAAACACACGGACGGCGATGTAAGGTCACTCCTGCCCGGTTTGGTACATGTCGCCAAGGTGGACGGCGTCCACTCGCTCGACCCAAGCGCTGGAGTCGACATTGGGGAGATCAAGGCAGAATTCGGAGACGTGATCTTCCTGATGGGAAACATCTCGGTGGATCACCTGGCTCTCAAGAGCGAGGCGGAGATCGTGCAGGAGGCAAAGCAGATTCTGAGGAAGGCGGCACCCGGTGGGGGGTTTGTGTTCTGCAGCAGTAATTCGTGGTACAGTCACTGCAAGCTGCGAAACTGTCTCGCCTATGTGAGGGCCGTCCAGGAGTACGGACAATACCCGATTACTGTGGAGTGACGACGTCCTCCCAGGGAATACGTGTCAGAGGTTCCCGAGAGACACTCTCTCGGAAGAAGGCGGGCGATTCCGTCCGGTCCGCTCGAATGCATGCAGCCCGTGTCTGGCCCGTGCGCCAAGCTGATTTGCAGAGGACGCGTTCATGTGATACGATCGATAGGCAACCCGGGCTTGTTGAGCAGTGAGGCGAAATCCGATGGAGGATCCCCGCGCGATGTCGACGACTGATAACCTGCCGTCAGATCTCGTCCAGTCCGTCGACCGAGCCATCCGCCTCCTGGAGGCCCTGGCCGAGAAGAAGCGCTTCGTCTCCCTCCAGGCCGTCAGCGAGGAGACCGGACTCAACGCAAGCACTGCCCACCGACTTCTCCACACGTTGGAGTGGCACGATCTCGTGCGCCGCGACCCCAGCACTCGGAAATACGGGCTGGGACTGGGGCTGCTGCGGCTTGCCGCCGCGCTCCGGAGCCAGCTCGACCTGCGGGTGGAGGCCAAGCCCTTCCTCGAGTCGCTGGCGGAGGAGACCGAGGAGTCGGCCAATCTCGTCGTCGCCGACGGGCATCACGTCGTCTACGTCGACCAGGCGGCCTCCACACAGCCCGTGCGGGCCTTCACCCGGGTCGGTGCCCGAGCGCAGCTCCACTGCACCGGCGTCGGGAAGGCTATCCTGGCCTTTCTGCCGGAGGAGGAGAGGCGCGCCGTCCTCGATGGCGAGCTCCGCGCCTACACCCCTACCACGATCACCAACCCCCTCAGGCTGGAACAGGAGCTGGCCCGCATCCGCGAGAGCGGCGTATCTCGCGACATGGGGGAAAGGCAGGCGGACGTGCGGTGCGTCGCCAGCCCGGTCTTCGATGACCGGTCGCGGGTGGTGGCCGCCATCAGCATCTCCGGTCCCGGGCACCGCCTCGACCGGCGCCGCATAGCGGAGCTGGAGCCGGCGGTGCGCAAGGCCGGGCGGGACCTGTCGCGGGCCCTGGGATGGCCTGGGCTCGACGCCGACTGACGCGCCCACCTCCGCCTGCGACTACCTCCGCCTCCACGACGAGGTCAAGGAGGAGCTGACCCGCATGGGCCTCTCCTTCCCCTTCTGAGCCGACGCCGCGTACCACCCATAACGCGACACACTTCCCACCCCCGTCTGCCTGCGGTGAGCGCACCCCGCCCGACTACGTAGGTGGGCTTTGCTGGCCCACGAGAGCTTGACATCGTGCTGACCGGGTGGTATACTGGTGTACACCACTCGCTCCGGCGAAGAGGTTCCCAGAGCCTATGAACAACATCACCACATCCGCCCCCGTCTACGTCCAGATCGCGCAGAGCCTCCGCCACCGCATCACTTCCGGAGAGCTGAAGCCGGGCGACCGCCTCCCGGCGGAGCGCAACTTGAGCCAGCACCTCGGCGTCACCCGGCGCACCCTCCGTCACGCCCTCCAGGTGCTCGAGAGCGAGGGGCTCATCGTCCGCCGCCACGGCGTGGGGAGCTTCGTCTCCGAGCCGAAGATCGAGCGGCGGGCGGAGCGCCTCAGCTCCTTCACCACCGTCATGACCCGCCGCGGCCTTCACCCAGGCGCCAGGATCATCACCTGCGAGCAGCAGCCGGCCCACGCGGAGATCGCCCATCAGCTCGACATCCTCGTCTCCACCCCCGTCACCTACGTGCGGCGGCTGCGCCTGCTCAACCGAGAGCCCATGATGATCGAGGAGGTGTGGATGGCCGTGCGCCGCTTCCCGGGCCTCGAGCAGCACGATCTGGAGGGACGCTCCCTCTACGAGATCATGGAGACGGAGTACGGCGTGGCCATGGCCAGGGCGCGGCGCACGCTGGAGCCGGTCGCCGCCACGAAGGAGGAGGCCCAACTGCTGGGGACCCGGGTGGGCGCCCCCCTCATGCTCGAGCGGCGCCTCGGCTATAGCCAGGACGGGGAGCCGGTCGAGTACGGGAAGGACCGCTACCGGGGCGATCGTTTCCGGTTCACGGCCGAGGACGTCAGGTGGGTGCCATGAGGGACAACCGAGAGGACGTCACGGTCCCTTTGCCTTCGCGGCGCGAGATTAGGGCACGCTGCCAGGACCGCATGAATGACTGCCAGGACATCAGCAGGGACCACACACATGCCGGATAAGCAACACCCTCTCGGATCGGGCGCGGCGCCGAGCTTCCTGGGGGCGCGAGCGGGGAGGTGTGGGTAGATGGACGGGAAGCAGAGGCAGCTTGCCCTGCGCATCCTCCTCCCGGTGGGCATCGGCACCTCCCTGTCCCTCGTCGGGGACGCCTCGCTCTACGCCGTCCTGCCCACCCACGTCGAGGCGGCCGGCGTCCCCGTAGCCACCGTCGGCATCCTCCTCTCCGCCAACCGCTTCGTCCGCCTGGTTCTCAACGGCCCGATCGGCGTCGCCTACGGGCGGGCCAGCCGTCGACGCCTCTTCGTTCTGGCGCTCTTTGTGGGCGCCCTCTCCACCGCCATCTATGCCCTCACCCGGGGGTTCTGGCCGCTCCTCATCGGCCGCCTGCTCTGGGGGCTGGCCTGGGCCGGGATCTGGGTCGGCGGCAATACGATGATGGTGGAGGTCAGCGACGGGGCGGAGCGAGGGCGCTGGATCGGCCTCTTCCAGACCTTCTTCTTCCTCGGCGCCTCGGGCGGCGCTCTCTTCGGCGGCCTGCTGACCGATGCCATCGGCTACCATCTCACCATGGGCGTGGCCGCCGCCCTCACCCTCCTCGGGGGGCTGATCGCGCTGGCGTGCCTGCCGGAGAACCGGAGGAGGGAGCCGGACGCGTCGGACGCCGCACCGGCCTGTCAGGAGCCCCGGCTGGGCCTGAGCCCTGCCATCGTCGTCGCCTTCGCCCTCCACGGGGGCAATCGCCTCGCCGTTGCCGGCGTGCTCAACGCCACCCTCGGCTTGCTGCTCCAGGAGCAGCTGGGCGCGCAGGTACAGATTGCCGGACGCTCCCTCGGCGTGGCCACGCTCACCGGCTCCGGTCTCGGGCTGGGGACCTTGATCTCCATGGGGTCCGCGCCGCTCCTGGGAGCGCTTTCAGACCGCACGGCCACCCGTTGGGGCGTCGTCGCTGCGGGCCTGATCCCGGGCATCGTCGGCTTCGGCCTGCTGACCGTCGGCACCCCCTGGAGCATCCTCGCCGGCGTCCCGCTCACCGCAGTGACCAGTGGGAGCAACCTGAGCCTCTCGACCACGCTCATCGGCGATCTGACGAAAGCCAGCCAGCAGAGCAAGCGCCTGGGCTTGCTCTTCACCGTGGGGGACCTGGCCAGCGCCGTGGGCCCGCCCCTCGCCTACGCCCTCATGCCCGTGGTGGGGCTCAAAGGGGACTATCTATTGAGCGCCGGCGTCTTCGCAGCCATATTCGTCGCCGCCCTCTCCCTCGCCACCCGGAAGGAAGGGCAGCATGCAGACATGTAGGGTTTCTACGCAGCGCACCGAGAACCTGCAACCACGCCAGCTAGCGGAGCACGCCGTCGTGCCCTGCGCCTTTTTCCTTGAAAGACAACCTCCCACCTTCAACCGTCCGTGCAGTGGTCAAAACCCTCCACATCCTGTACAATCCCCACACCATGGACCTGCCCTTCAGCCCCTCTTTCGGCGTCTTCGTGGCCGCCACGCTGGCCTTCGGCTTCCTGAACGGCTTCCAGGACAGCGCGAACTCCGTGGCCACCATGATCGCCTCCCGGGCCATGAGCCCGCGCCGGGCGCTGATCCTCAACGCGATGTCGCACTTCATCGGTCCGTTCCTCTTCGGCAGCGCCGTAGCCAGGACCATCGGGCGCGAAGTGATCGCCGAGGCGGCCGCCACGCAGCCCGTCGTCCTCGCCGCCCTCGTCGGCGCGATGGGCTGGAACCTCTTCACCTACCTGCTCGGCTTGCCCTCCAGCTCCTCCCACGCGCTCATCGGAGGCCTGGTCGGCGCCGCCCTCACTGGACACGGATCCGATGCCATCCTCGTCCCCGGTGTGGTCAAGGTGCTGCTGTCTCTGCTCCTCTCCCCCGTCATCGGCATGGTCGCCGGCTACCTCCTCACCAGGCTGACGTTTCTTCTGGCCCGGGGCGCCAGCCCGCGGATCAACTTCTTCTTCCGGCGCGCGCAGACGGCCACGGCCACCGCGCTGGCGTTGAGCAGCGGCACCAACGCGGTGCAGAAGACCATGGGGATCATCACCATGGGACTGGTGGCCGAGGGACTCCTAGGCGATTTCGCGGTGCCCACCTGGGTGACCGTCGCCTGCGCGAGTGCGATGGCGCTGGGGATCGGCTTCGGTGGGTATCGCATCATCCGTACGCTGGGCGCCAGGTTCTACCGGGTGCGGCCGGTGCACAGCTTCACGTCGCAGGTCGCCTCGGCGACTGTCATCCTGGGGGCCGCGCTCCTGGGCGGGCCGGTGAGCACCACGCAGGTGGTCAGCACGTCGATCCTCGGCGCGGGCTCCGCCGAGCGGGTGAACAAGATCCGCTGGGGGGTAACCGGCGACATCGCCGTGGCCTGGCTGCTGACCATCCCCGCGTCCGGCCTCGCCGCGGCGCTGGTGTATCTGCTGGTACGCAGGTTCGGCTTCTAGAGGACCGACCACCGCCCGGCCCACGCCCTGGGGCGCCGTAACGACCGACGACTTGACCACATACAACGCACACGAGGAGACCCATATGAAATGGCTGGGGCGACTGCGGAAGCGGAATCAGGACGATCGCTTCATCCAGTTGTTGATCGAACAGGCCGATTACACCGTCCGCGGAGCGCAGGCCCTGCTGGAATACCTGGAGGCGCCGAGCCAGGATCGGGCAGCCACCGTCAACCGGCTGGAGAAGGAGGCCGACGAGGTGCGGCGCGTCCTCATCGACGAGCTCAACCGCACTTTCGTCACACCCCTCGACCGCGAGGACATCCACGCCCTCTCACGCGCCATCGACGACATTCTCGACTACGCCAACACCACCGTCGATCAGCTCTACTTGCTGGAGGTGGAGCCGAACGACTACCTGCAGCGCATGGTGTCGATGATGTGCGATGCGGCGCGGGAGATCCACCTGAGCGTGCAGCGGCTGCAGGGGCATCCCCAGGTGGCGCAGGATCACGCGGTCCGGGCGAAGGCGCTCCACAACCGCATGGAGCGCGTCTACCGGGAGGCGCTGGCCGACCTGTTCCACCAGCCCGACGATGTCGGGCACATCATGGACATGTTAAAGCTGCGCGAGACGTACCGCCACCTGAGCAACGCCGCAGATCGCTGGGACGCGGCCGCCAACGTGGTGAGTGACATTGTGGTCAAGATGCCCTGACCCGCTCAGCCATCCCCCACTCGCCCTGCCACCCACGTTCGCCGATCCAAACCCGTGAGTTGAATTGCTCGGTCTCAGTGCCTGATGACCAGGCTGCCGATTGCCTGGCCCACCTCCAGCTCCACGCGGTCGTCGGCCGTCTCATACCCCGGCGACGTACACACATCCTCCTCGCAGCGGTACTCCCCCGGGATCTGCCGCCCAGTGATGCCCGTGTCCAGCCGCACCCGAGCGGCCAGGCCTTCCGGGATCACGACGATTGTCTGCCCGATGGCCCCCTCAATCCTGGCCTCGAAACGTCCCTCCTCCGGGAGGGTGATCCTGGCTTGCCCGAGCCCTTGCTCCACGTCGAGCCACTCCACCTCAAGACCCGTCAGGTCCAGCGTCATCTCTCCCAGGCCCAACTCCGCCTCCAGGCGCAGCGGAACGTCGGGACTCAGTCGGAGCTCCCACGACCGCTGCCCACCCCACCCGACCGCAAAGGGACCGAAAGCCTCGGCTCGCGTGCGCAGCACAAACACACCCGTATCGCCGTCCACCGTGAAGCTGCGGTCCAGCTCCTCCCGCCGGGCCAGATCGACCGTCCCCTCGACCAAGTTCGTCGAATCAGACCCCGCCCTGACCCTCAGCGCCCCGATCCCGGGATCGATCGTCAACTCAGCCCGTTCCATCCCCTCCAGGCCCTGAACGATCTCCTCGCTCCACATCTGCTGCCCCAGTCCCACCTCCGTACCGGACAGCCACAGGGCCACTCCCAGCACAGCGAAGGTTAGCACGAGGGCCAACAGCGACCCCCAGATCGACCGCCGACCGAGGATCAGATCCAACCCTGCGGCGACCAGAAGAATAGGCCACAACCGAATCAGGGCCCCCCAGATGCTCCAGCTGAGGAGGCCAAGATTGTTCAGCAGGAAGACAACCCCCAGCCCGATCAGTATCACCGGGCCCACCACGCCCCCCCGCCGACGATCACTTCTTTCGCTCATCTCTCCCTCCCCTTCATTCATGCCCTACCGAGAGCCGAACGCGCGAACCAGCAGATAAAGCCCTCCCAGAATCAACAGGGCTGGCCAGACGTAGTTGATCAGCTCAGCGGCAGCGGCCGTGACCAAAGCCCCTACGATCAGAAGCACGATCGCAGGGATGATGGACCACGTGAGCCGCCCTTCGGGCGTGGGCAACAGCGCCAGGAGGGCGAACGTGAGACCCAGACCCAGGAAGAAGACCCCGCCGGTCTCAACCCCTTCCAGAAAGGGCGACAGCCCCGCAACCAGCGCCAGCGTCACCAGAACGCCGCCTGGGATCACGGCCCACCACTGCGCGGGATTGAACAGGTAGATCACCCAGAAGGCCAACGCGATACCCCCCAGGAACAGAGACCCACCCCAGGTTTCCCCCACCTGCGGCGCCAGCTGATCCAGCGCGACCACGCCCGACACACCAAGCAGGACGAAGCCAGGGATGGCCGCCCACCAGTTGGCCTGGGGCGCGCTGAAGAACACAAATAGAAAGGCCAGACTGGCGACCCCGATCAGCACCGGCCAGATGACCGCCGCGAAACGGATCAAGCCCAGGCTCTGGAGCAAGAACAAGATCCCCACAGCGATGAGGAGCACTCCCCACAGAATACGCGATTCCAGCTTTCTCATATCAGCTCCTTTCGACATTCATCAGGTCGATGGCGATCTTACCGCACTACCACTGAGCCGACGCCCGCTTCGATTTTAAGGTCGACCCTGTTCTGCGCGGTGTCATAGTCCGGAGACCGGTACACGCCACCGGTACGGGGAAACCGACTCTGATCCACCTCAATCGAGGCAAGGCCACCCTCCAGCCGCACCCGAGCTGCGACGTCAGAGGGGACGAGCATCGACACGGAGGCCGCCCCTGCCTGGATGCGAGCCTGCGTATGACCGGCACGAGCGGGCAGCGATACCCGGACCGAGCTGGCACCCGTCTCCAGCTCCAGGTTCATCACCCGCAACTCGCTCAGATCCAGGTGTGCGTCGCTGGCCCCGGTCTCGATGTCCAGGGAAAGGGGGATGGCATCGTTCAACTTGATCCTCCAACCCAGTCCCTCGCGCCCCCAGTTCCAGGCAGTAAGGATGTCGGGGAAGCCCAGAGGTGACATCTCGACGTCCAATTCGTCCCCCTTTCGCTGCGCCCGGAGGTTGAGACCCCCCCCGAACGTGCCCTCCACCAGCGCCTGCGGATCGGCACCGGCGCCGATCCGCAGGCGTCCCGCGCCGTGCCGTACGCGCAGGCGCGCACTCCCCGCTCCCTCCAGTGGAACGCTCACCGCTTCGCTCTCGCCTCCTGGTCCCGAGACGGCGCTCCAGAGCACCCCCAGGCCAAGCACGATCAACAGGATCGCCCAGATCGCGGGCCACAGCTCCACAGCAATCACACCCAGGTTGCTGAACAGCAGCACCACGCCAACCAGGAGCAGGATGATACCCCACAGGACACCGCTTCTTCTCATCGTCTACCTCTCTCTCCCGCTGCGTCGCTCGTCAACCGCGATCAGTCGCCTGATTCCCGACGGGGTATCTTGGGGATCAGCCAGGTCAGGAAGGCATCCTCGCTGCGCGACTGCAGCCAGAAACGACCCGGCCCGGTCAGATCCACGACCAGCCCCTCGCCGCTGAACAGGGTCGACTTCAGGCCTCCCACCCGACGGACCTTGAATCCCAGTCGGTCGCTGAAAGCGACCAGGTGACCGGTATCCACCGTGAACGTCTCGCCCTGGCCCAGCTCCACCTCCTCAATCGCACCGTAGCTGGAGAGAACCAGCGTGCCCGTGCCGCTGATCTTGAGCAATATGAGACCCTCACGGGCGAAGAACGTCTTGGCGCCTCCCCATCCCGTGCTGATGTCGATGTCCTCGCTGGAAGCGACGTACGAACCAGACTGAACCAGCAGCGTCTCCCCCTCCAGCTGCCGCACGACCATGTCTCCCGGCAGGGCCGGCGCCAGCATCAGCTGGCCACCCTGGCTTGGGGCGCGGTACGTGTTCATGAAGAACGACTCACCCCCCAGCATCGAGCGGGCCAGGCTCTTCAACAGCCCTCCCCGGGCCCCGGTCTCCACCTGCACCCCGGCCGACATGCCGACCATCGAGCCAGCCTCGACTTGGATAGACTCGTCTGGCTCCAATCGCGCCACGGCCAGCGCGTACGACGGACGATGTTGGACGCTGACTTCCATGTCATCCTCCCTTCGGAAATGCCTGTTCTGTTGCGTGGATACAGTATACTCGAATATCGCCGAAAGGAAAGCAACAGACAGCCGGACGACGCCGCCCACAAGAGTTCACGCTCCTTGCCCCACCGTCTCTCTTTGACGCTCGACAGAAAACGGGTATACTGGGCCGGGATTGACTAGCATGCTCACCAAACCTCTCATCAGCTCAGACCAGCACCGCCCCACCACCGTGTCTACCGGGGGAGACGCCAGACACCCCCTGGCGGCTCCGAGGCATGCCTCCTTTTTCGCATATACTCAAGACGGACCAGCATCTCAAGACCCACCGGTCAACGCGACTTCGAGGCCCAGTGGATAGTGGAGGCCTGACATCAGGGTTCGTCGGGCGAGAATCTGAGCTCAGACAGCTCGAGAGCCATCTGACGGCCGCTGTCGGCGGCCAGGGGCGCGTCATCCTCGTCAGTGGCGAGGCTGGCATCGGAAAGACGTCTCTCGTTGAACGCTTCATCGCCCTGGCGACCTCGCGCCATCCTCAGCTCTCCATCGCGCAAGGACAGTGCTCCGAGCGCTTCGGGCATGGTGAAGCGTATCTACCCTTCATCGAAGCCTTGGGCATGCTCCTGTCCCGCGAAGAGCAGAGCTCGATGCGCGAAAAAGTCCTTTCCATCGCCCTCGAGATCGCACCCTCGTGGCTGGAAGCTGTGCCGGCGGTGGGACAGGCCCTTCGCGCCTCCTATGAGACCGCCCAGGCGGTCCGGAAGCGCTTCGGTGGAGCGACCTCGCCGGTGACCGCGCCGGATCAACAGCACGTGCTCCAGGAGTACGCTGGCGTCCTCACCCGGCTGTCCCAGGAGCATCCGCTCCTCCTTTTCGTCGATGACCTCCAATGGAGCGATGCTGCTTCCGTCGATCTCCTCGTCCATCTCTCTCGCCGTATCGGGGGCAGTCGAGTCCTCATCCTGGGCACCTACCGTCCCTCCGATGTAGCCGCGGGAAGGGATGGGCAGCCCCACCCTCTGCGAAAAGCGGTCCTGGACATGCGTCGATACAACGTCTGCCAGGAGATGGCGCTCGACCGTCTGGGACGACACGAGTGCGCGGCTCTCGTCTCCGCGGAGTTCCGCGACAACGATTTCCCGGCCTCTCTGCTTGACCTCCTCTTTCGCCATAGTCAGGGGAATGCTCTCTTTATCACTGAGATGTTGCGCCTTCTCAGAGAGGATGGATTCATACACCAGCACGACGGGACCTGGCGTCTGGTGCAGTCCGTTGAGAACCTGCCTCTGCCGCAGAGCGTAGAGAGCGTCGTGATCATGCGTATCGATCGGCTGGAGGCCGATCGACGCCAGGCGCTCCGATACGCCAGTGCACAGGGTGAGCGCTTCCTGTCCACGGTCCTGGCTGATGTGCTGGAGATGGACGAGCTTGAGCTGGAGGAGGCCCTCGAGACAGTTGAGCGGGTCCACCGGCTCATTGAGTCCCGGGCCGAGTTGGAGCTCGGTTGGGAGCTCGCGACAGTTTATGAGTTCACCCACGTCCTGTTCCAGCAGATCCTTTACAACCGCTTGAAACCGAAGGAGCGGGTTCTCCTCCACCGACGCACTGGACTGGCGCTGGAG
>JAWLCP010000027.1:2603-31143 GCA_041687115.1 Anaerolineae bacterium | reverse complement strand
GAGGATATCGTGTGCCGTACGGCGGAGTTCATCAGTGTGATCACGGAGTGGCCCTGTGGATCTGCAGGCCGTCAAGGTTGAAGTACCTGTCGTCCTAGATGAGAGTGACTGCGATGAGCCCCACCTTTTCTTCTCTCGCGGTGGGCGATATCAGTGAACAGCCGAGACGCCGCCGATCAAGCAGCTGGTATCCGGCCGACCGCGTCTGTGCTACGAGCAAAGGAGGTGATAAGCGGCGATAACGAGGTAAGGTGAGCTCACAGTTTTCGGAACGTTAAGCCACGTAACCATCAATTCAGGAGGAGGAAAATGAACAGGTACGTATTCACTCTATTGGCAGGCTTGGTCGCCCTGAGCCTCGTGCTGACGGCCTGTGGCCCGGCCGCGACCGTGGAGCCCACCGAGGCGCCTGTGGAGGAGCCAACCGAACCCCCGGAGGAGGAACCTGCAGAGCCGGTCACCGTGACCGTCTGGCACGGCTACATTGAGACCGAGGAGCAGGTCTTCTCGCAGGCAGTCTCCGACTTCATGGCCGACAATCCGGACATCAAGGTCGAGACGCTGGCCGTTCCCTTCGATGAGCTCCAAAACAAGTTTCAGACCGAAGCGGCGGCCGGCGGCGGCCCCACGCTGACCGCCGGCCCGCAGGATCGCATGGCGGGCTATGCGTCGGCCGGGCTCCTGGCGGAAATCGATGAGGGTGCTGGCTTCATCGGCGACCTGGTCCCGGCTGCCGTCGACGGCGGTCGAGTAGAGGGTAAGCTGGTCGGCCTGCCCGTGAACAACAAAGTCGTCGCCATGTTCTACAACGCAGGCGTCGTGGAGACCCCACCCGCCGACTTCGATGAGCTGCTCGAGATGGCCGCTGACAGCGGCCTTGCCATCACCGCCGACTGGTTCCACAACTACATGTGGGTTCCCGCCTTTGGCGCCCAGTTGTTCGACGATGAGTATCGCTGCGTCCTCGCCGAGACCGGCGCCGCCGATGCCTTTGCCTACTTCAAGAGCGTCTGTGAGTCGGAAGGCGTGATCTGCGATCCCAACGACGGCGACATGGACACCTTGTTCCGCCAGGGCGAGGTGGCCTTCCGGTTCCAGGGTCCCTGGATGGCAGGAGATGCCATCGCCGACCTGGGCGCGGAGAACGTGGGCGCGACGCGCATTCCCCCCATCCCAGAAGCGGGCAACCCACACCCGTGGAACCAGTCCGAGATGGTCTCCATCAACGTCAACGCCACACCCGACGAAGTGGAAGCCGCCATGCGCTTCATCGAGTACCTCACCAGCGCCGAGGTTCAGAAGACGTTCCTGAACGAGGCCAACTGGATCCCGTCCAACGCGAGCGTGGATACCTCTACCAACCCCGTCGTCGGCGGTTTCCTGGATCAGGTTCCCTATTCCGATCCCTTCCCGGTGGTGACCGAGTTGGGCGCCACGTGGGAGCCGATGGGCGACGCGGTGACCAAGATCCTTGAGGGTGTGTCAACCCCCGAGGATGCGCTCACCGAGGCGTGTGATCTGATCAACACGGCCAACAACAAGTAACCAGACGTTTCAGTGGTGGTGGGATCGATTCCCACCACCACATCCCTCTCCGCTCATACGCAAGGAGGATGGTATGGCCTCAGTCACTGCAATCAAGAAGAAACATCTCTTTAGTCGCTCTGCGAGGACCGTATGGGAGAGTCGCCAGGCATACATCTACATCCTGCCTGCCTTCATCATTATGGCCTTCATCACCTTCTATCCCATCGGCTACCAGATCTGGATGGCGTTCACCAACTTCAGGCTGGAGCACCTACGATTACAGAATCCCGACTTCGTCGGCTTTCAGAACTTCGTACGCATTCTGCGCAGTGGATTGCCGGTTCCCAACTTCAACTTCTTCCGCATCCTGGTCTTCAACATCGTCTGGACCTTCGTCAACGTCTTCTTGCACACCGCGTTGGGCATCGTCATCGCCCTGGCCCTGAACGCGGAGGTCCTGCCCGGCAAGCGCATCTACCGCAGTGCCTTCGTCATCCCCTGGGCTCTGCCGGCGTTGGTCTCCGGCATGGTGTGGCACAACATGTGGCATGAGAAGTTCGGCGCCATCAATTTGCTGCTGCAGCAACTCGGCATGGCGGGGGACATACGCTGGTTACTGCGGACGGACCCCATCGTCAACCTGCCGCAGATCGGGCTGGTATTGCCGCTCTCCTTCTTCGCCGTTCTCATCGCCAATGTCTGGCTAGGCTGGCCCTTTATGATGGTCATCGCCACCGGCGCATTGCAGAGTATCCCCCAGGAACTCTACGAGGCCGCGGAGGTCGATGGCGCCTCTCGGTGGCAGCAATTCTGGCGCATCACGCTCCCGCTCCTGCGCCCCGCTATGGTGCCCGCAGTGATGATCGGCATCATGATGACCTTCAACCAGTTCAACGTCATCTACTTCGTCACCGGCGGCGGGCCCATCGGGCTGACCGAGATTCTGGTCACCCAGGGCTTCAGGCTGGTCAACCCCCAGGGCTGGTATGGCGTGGCCTCGGCCTTCAATATCATTGTCTTCATCATCCTGGCCGTCATCACGCTGATCACCAACCGTATCTCCCAGGCCACCGAGCCTTACTACGCCTAGAAGGAGGCACCATGATCAACGAAAGAACCAGCTCATCCTCTCGGGCGAGTGTGGCCACAGGCGACGTCATCGCTGTGATCTGGGCCTTTCTGGCCCTCGGCGTGTCGTTGGGACTGCTGGGCCTAGGCGTATCCCTGCTGGTACGATCGTCGACCGTCCCACAGAGCGTCGGCGCGTTTCTGGCGCTGGTCGCCGGCGTTGTGATTGCGGTGCGCTACGCCCGTCTACTGGTCGCCGTGTTCCGCTATCGAGCGTTCAAGCAGGCCCACGATACGATGGAGGCGGACCTGGTGCAGCTCTTCTTGCTCACCATGCTGGCGACCGTCCTCTTCCCTATTGTCTGGATCGTGTCTCTGTCCCTCGATCCGCGCGATCTCTCCCGGCCGACGGGCCTGACTATCATCCCGCCCGGAGCCACCCTCGATGCCTACGTCAAGGTGCTCACCAAGCCCTCGCCCAATCCGGTCACGTTCCTTCAGTTGCTGCGCAACAGCCTGCTGGCGGCGGGAGGCACCGCTGTCCTGGCCGTCGTCGTCGGGACGGCGGCCGCCTACGCCTTCTCTCGCTTCAAGTTCCCGGGCCGGCGTGTGGGCATGCTGGGGTTCGTTTTGGTGCTTATGATCCCACCGGGTGGCACCCTGGCTCCTCTATTCGTATTGCTCAGCGCCCTCAAGCTGCGTACGACCCTGTGGGGCCTGGCCATCGCCTACGCTTCCTCCGCACTTCCCTTCGCCATCTGGAACATGAAGGGTTTTATCGACTCCTTGCCCTACGATCTTGAGGAGGCAGCGATGATCGATGGCTGTACCCGTACTCAGAGCTTCATGCGCGTCATTCTGCCGCTCGCCGCTCCCGGGATGGCGGTGACGGCCCTGTGGGGCTTCCTGACCGGGTGGTCCGAGTTCATCCTGGCGTGGACTTTCCTAACCGATCCGGTCAAGTTCACGCTTCCTATGGTCCTGCGCGGGATGGTGGGCCAGTACGCATCGGGCACGCCGTGGTCGGAGTTCGCGGCCATGTCCATCGTGATGTCCATACCGGCCGTGCTGATGTTCTTTTTCCTGCAGCGCTACCTGGTGAGCGGCCTGGCGGCAGGGGGCGTCAAGGGCTAACTGCCCCCCGATTGGCCCGGAGTGCAGAGGCTCCTTTCACCCTGTCTCCTGGACTCTCGCCAGCCTCGCACTGGCCATCGCGAGCAGGCTCGTGGATGGACGGACCGATCAATCGCCGGCCGTAGGCGGGGGACCGGTGGACCATGGACAACCCGGCATCGCGGTCGAAGAGAATGAGACGGACTCGCATCCATCTGCTTCTGTTGGTCATCGTCCTCCTCCCGGCCTGCCGAGCCGTGAGCAGACCGACGGGGGCCTTGCAACCGACCGTCGTACCGGCCATCACACCAGCGCCTGCTCCCGTCGGACCCTCCGACGAAGGCCCTCGATGGTGGAACGACGCGGTCTTCTACGAGGTCTTCGTGCGTAGCTTCTACGACAGCGATGGCGACGGCATCGGAGACTTGGCCGGGCTCACCCAGCAACTGGACTATCTCAACGATGGCGATCCGACCACAGACGATGACCTGGGTATTACGGGCATCTGGCTGATGCCCGTCATGGAGTCGGTCAGCTACCACGGGTACGACGTGGTGGACTACTATACCATCGAGCAGGACTACGGTACAGACGACGATCTCCAGACCCTCATTGCCGAGGCCCACCAGCGAGGTATTCGGGTCATCGTCGACCTGGTGTTCAATCACACCTCCTGGGAACATCCCTGGTTCATCAACTCCCTGGAAGGCCAGGGCGCCGAGCGTCGCGACTGGTACATCTGGCGCGATGAGGATCCGGGCTACGTGGGCCCTTGGGGGCAGAAGGTCTGGTACCTGCATCAGGGTGACTATTACTACGCCATTTTCTGGGAGGGCATGCCCGACCTCAACTACCGCAACTCGGACGTCACGGAAGCTGCCTATGGCATCACCCGCTTCTGGCTGGAGGGGATGGGCGTCGACGGTTTCCGGCTCGATGCCGCCCAGTACCTTATCGAGGAAGGAGAGGACCAGGCCAGCACGCCGGCGACCCACACCTGGTGGGCCGACTTCGACGACCTTACCGATGAGATTGGACATGACGTGCTGACCGTCGGTGAGGTCTGGGCGGATACCAGCGCCGTGACGCCCTATATCACCGACGGCGAACTGGATCTGGCCTTTGAGTTCAACCTGGCCAGCGCCATCATCTCCAGCGTCAGCGGGGGCGATCCAGCTTGGTTCGACTACGTGTTGGCTCAGGTCGAGGCAGGCTATCCGCCGCGGCAGTATGCCACCTTCCTCACCAACCACGATCAGAACCGGGTGATGAGTCAACTGCGCGGTGACACCGAGGCCGCGCGTCTCGCCGCGACACTGTTGCTGACGCTGCCGGGCACACCCTTCATCTACTACGGGGAGGAGATCGGCATGACGGGGCAGAAGCCAGATCAGAGGATTCGCACGCCAATGCAGTGGACCGCCGCAGAGAACGCAGGGTTCACGGCGGGATTCCCCTGGGAGCCGGTCAACGCCGACTACGAAACGGTGAATGTAGAAGCGCAGGCCGCCGATCCCGACTCCCTGCTGAACCACTACCGGCGTCTCATACGCCTGCGCAGCGAGCAGCCTGCACTGGCGCCGCGGTGAGCTGCTGCCGCTGGAGAGCACCTGTAAGCCCGTCTACGGCTACCTGCGCCAATATGGGGACGAAGGCATCTTGGTCATCCTGAACTTCGCGGCGCGCGAGCAGGACGGCTGTGTCCTCTCACTGCCCACAAGCCAATTCCCCCCGGGTGACTACGCGGTCCAGGCACTGCTGACCGGGGTGGACGCAGAGGGGTTGACCATTCGGGAGAGCGGCGGCTTCACCGACTTCGCCCCCACGGAGGTCTTCCCGCCCCGAGAGGGCTACATCCTGCTGATCGGTGCCAGACCATAGGCCTCATCTCACGGAGGAGACCAGATGACACACGTTGCGGCTCCGGACTGGGTCGAGGATGCTGTATTCTACCAGATCTTCCCCGATCGCTTCGCCAGGAGCGAGCGCGTGCCCAAGCCGTCCAATCTCGAGCCCTGGGATTCTCCGCCCACTGTGTACGGTTTCAAGGGCGGCGATCTGCTCGGCGTCGCCGAGCATCTAGGCTACCTTGAAGAGCTCGGCGTCAACGCCATATACTTCAACCCCCTCTTCCAGTCGGCGGCCAATCACCGCTATCATACCCACGACTATTACCAGGTGGATCCCATCTTGGGCGGAAATGAAGCGTTCCGGGAGATGCTCGATGCGGCTCACGCCCGGGGCATCCGCGTAGTCCTCGATGGGGTCTTCAACCACGCCAGCCGTGGCTTTTATCAGTTCCAGCATACCCTGGAGAACGGCGTGGACTCTCCCTATCTCGATTGGTTTCACTTCGATCGGGAGCGGCTGGAGGCCGGTGACCAGCTGAACGCTTACCCTGGCGACAGCCGTGAGGCCAGCTTCCAGCGCCGGAAGGACGCTTTCGAGGAGCTGGGCTACCATGCTTGGTACAAGCTGCCAGCGCTTCCCAAGCTCAACACCGATACGGACGCTGTGCGACAGTTCATCTTCGATGTGGCCCGTCATTGGATCCAGTTCGGGATCGATGGCTGGCGCCTTGACGTTCCCTACGAGATTGACGATGATGCCTTCTGGTGCGAGTTTCGGCGCGTTGTCAAGGAGGCCAATCCCGATGCCTATATCGTGGGGGAGGTCTGGCACGATGCCCGCCGTTGGCTCCAGGGGGATCAGTTCGATGCGGTCATGAACTACGTTCTCAATCGCGCTTGTCTCGGTTTCTTCGGTGGCGAGAAGCTGGACGTCAGCCAACGCCCTGGAGGCTACCCCCTGAGACGAATGAAGGCCACCGGCTTCGCCGACGAGGTGGATCACCTGCTTGATCTCTACGACTGGCAGGTGACCCTCGTCCAATACAACCTGCTCAGCAGTCACGATATGCCTCGCTTCCTCACCCTGGTTCAAGGTGACAGAGAAGCCCTGAAGCTGGCCACCCTCTTCCAGATGACCTTCCCTGGCGTACCCTCTGTCTACTACGGCGACGAGATTGGCATGGAAGGGGGCCCTGACCCCGACACTCGCCGAGCCTTCCACTGGGACGAGAGTGGCTGGGATGAGGATCTGCTGCTGCTCTCCCGTCGTGCCATAGCGCTCCGCCACGCCCATCCCGCGCTTCGACGTGGACGCTACGTGCGCCTCCGCGCCGACGACCGACACAACGCCTACGCCTTCGCGCGGAAAGGGGATCATGAGACCCTGATCGTGGTGCTGAACAACGGGATGGACAGCTGGGACCTTGACCTGCCCGCGGACGACCTGTTTGCCGACGATACGCTCCTGCGTGACGTGTGGGGGAGCCTCGAGGCACGGGTGGTCGCTGGTCGAATCACCCACGCCACGCTCAAGCCCAGGTCGGGGGCGGTATTGACGCTGTGAGAGCCCCTCCTCGTCTTTGACAAACCAATCCCCCCGTGTTACACTCCTCTTCCTGAGTACGGAGCCTGGATCGCTGTTCTGCTTCATTGGGTCCCAATTGCCCTGCTTCCGCCCACGATGAGAACCTGGAGAGAACCCCAAGATGTCGCCGTCCCGTCCGCCCTGAGGGCTGCCGTGGCCGGACATCCGCTGATCGCCAGGACCCTGCTTCGGCGCGGGATCGCCGACAGCGAGGAGGCGAGAGCCTTCCTCGACCCCGACCTCTATCGGCCTGCGCCTCCGACGGAGATTCCCGGTATGACCCGCGCAGCTGAGCGGGTCGAGCGCGCGATTCAGCGGGACGAGCGCGTCTGGGTCTGGGGGGACTTCGACGTTGACGGTCAGACGGCGACCACCATCCTTGTCTCCACGCTTCGCCAGTTGGGGGGGGATGTCCACTACCACATCCCGAACCGGAAACGCGAGGGACACGGGATCAACTTGATGGTCCTCAAGGAGATCTTGAGGGGTGGGGCCAACGTCGTCCTGACCTGCGACACCGGTGTCACGGCTCACGATCCCATCGCCTACGCCCGGCGTCGCGGTGTGGATGTCATCGTCACCGATCACCACGACTTGCCGCCGGAGTTGCCGGAAGCGTATGCGCTGACCGATCCCAAGATGCTCCCCGAGGACCATGCCCTGCGGGAACTCCCCGGCGTCGGGGTGGCCTATAAGCTGGCCCAGTTGCTGTATCAACGTGCTGGCAGGGCGGGCGAGGCAACCCAATACCACGATCTGGTTGCATTGGGCATCGTTGCCGATGTCGCGGTGCAGACCGGTGACGTTCGCTACCTGCTCCAGCGTGGGCTGGAGGCGCTGCGCCATACCGAGCGCCTGGGCCTCCAGGTGTTGATGGAAGCCATTGAGCTCAATCCCCAGTGGCTCACCGAGGAGCACCTCGGCTTTGAGTTGGCCCCCCGCCTCAACGCCCTTGGGCGGCTGGCGGATGCCAGGCCGGCTGTGGAGTTCCTGACCACGGACGACCTGGAACGGGCCCGTATCCTGGCGCGAGAGCTCGACGGCCTCAACGCGCGCCGCAAGATGTTGTGCGATCAGGTCGCCCACGGGGCCGAGGCACAGATGGAGCGCGACCCCTCGCATCTCGAGCGGGGCGCGCTCGTGCTCACCCATCCATCCTGGCCGGGCAGCGTCGTCGGCATTGTGGCCGGACGGCTGGCCGAGAAGTACCACCGCCCGACGGTCCTCATCGCTGCGCCGCCGGGAGACCTAGCTCGAGGCTCAGCTCGTTCCATCCCCGGCTGCGACATCAGCGCTGCCATCGCTGCCCAGGGGGACATGCTCCAGGGTTTCGGAGGACATCCGATGGCCGCCGGGTTGAGCATCGACCCGGAGCGGATCCCCGAGTTTCGTCGTGCTCTCTCGCGGACCGTCCAGGAGAGGTGTGAGCAGGCTCTGGCCCAGGAACCCGTACTCCAGATCGACGGCTATGTCCCCTTGTCTGATCTGTCCCTCGAGTTCGTGGAAGAAGTGGAGCGTCTGGCACCCTTTGGACCCGGCAACCCCCCATTGACATTGGCGACTCGGGGCGTCTCTCTGAAAGGGTACACACAGGTGGGGCGCACCGGGGAGCATCTGAACCTGACGGTTGAGGATGAGGAAGGGGAGACTCAGCAGGTGCTCTGGTGGCGAGCCGAGGAGTCGGCCCTTCCGCAGGGGCCGTTTGACTTGGCCTACGCTGTGCGCGCCAGCGACTATCGGGGGCGGCGCGATATACAGGTGGAATGGATCGCTGGCCGCCCGATTGAGGAAGCGGTGACCGTGCCTCGCCGCGAGGGGCCCGTCATCGAGGTCGTGGATCACCGCGAGGAGCGCGATCGCGAGACGGTTCTACACCGCCTGCAGGCCGACGAGAGGGTGATGGTATGGCGTGAAGGGGAGGCTGACGTCGAGGGCCGGGATCGATATACATTGGAGCCGTCGGAGACTCTGGTCATCTGGACCACGCCTCCTGGAGCCCCCGAGTTGCGGGCCGCGTTGACGCGCGTCTGGCCTCAGACTGTCCATCTCTTCGGGGTCGATCCGGGGCTTGACCATCCCAGGGGCTTCCTGACGCATCTTGCCAGGTTGGTCAGGCGAGCGATAACCACCGCGGGAGGCCATGTCGAGCTCTCCGCCCTGGCGGCGGGGACCGCGCAGTGCGAAGAGACAGTGCGAGCCGGGCTTGAGTGGCTGGAGCGCCGCGGAGACATCGTGGTGCTTGAGCAGCGGGACACCCACATGCGCCTTGCCCCCGGGGAGCAGGGTCCCGGCCGCGATCTGTCTGACGTCGCGGCCCGCCTGACATCGCTCCTGGAGGAGACCGCGGCCTATCGCACGTTCTTCGCCCGGGCCGACGCTGAGACGCTGATTGATGGCGCTCGAGCCCCGTAGAATCGATCGGTCCAGAATCGCTCTCGGGGGATCGTCAAGCCTGGCTCTTGGAAGTCCATTGATTCAAGGAGGATGAACGAACCGCAATGGTACGCATACTGACGCGCCAGGACGTGGAGAAGGCCCTGCCCATGCCGCAGGCGATCGAGGCGGTGAAGCATGCCTTTGCCCAGCTATCTGCGGGGCAGGCCGATATCCCCCTGCGCACCGCGCTCGACGTGCCTCGCCATCATGGTGTGACGCTCTTCATGCCGGCCTATCTCTCTGCCGATGACGCCATGGCGTTGAAGATCGTGTCTGTTTTCGAAGACAACCCCGACAGGGGCCTGCCGCTGATTCATGCCTTGGTCGTCGTGGTGGATGCCGAGACCGGGGCACCAGCTGCCGTGATGGATGGCACGTACCTTACCGCTCTCCGCACTGGTGCCGCCTCCGGTGCCGCCACCGAGCTGCTGGCTGGGAAGGATGCCCGGGTTGCCGTTGTTTTCGGGGCTGGCGCACAGGGGCGCACGCAGCTGCAGGCGGTCTGTGCCGCCCGGCGCATCGAGGAAGCCTGGGTCTACGATGTCGATTCGGGGCGAGCGGAGCAATACGCCGACGAGATGGGCAGGCTCCTCGGGCTCGGCGTGCACGTAGCCGCGACACCTGCCCAGGCGGTGCGGCGGGCCGACGTGATCTGCACGGCGACCACGTCATCAAGCCCCGTTTTCGACGATGCCGATCTCCAGCCCGGAACCCACATCAATGCCATCGGAGCCTACACGCCAGAGATGCAGGAGATACCGCCTCAGACAGTTCTGCGGGCGAAGCTCGTGGTCGATCATCATGAGGCTGCTCTGGCTGAGGCGGGGGACCTGTTGATTCCTATGAACCAGGGGCTGATGAGCGCCGATCATGTCTACGCCGAGTTGGGCGAGATCATCATCGGCAAGAAGGTCGGCCGGGAGTCTCCGGAGGAGATCACCCTCTTCAAGTCGGTCGGCGTGGCCGTCCAGGACGTGGCAGCCGCCGCCGCGGTTCTGGAGGCGGCACAGACGATGGCTCTGGGTGCGGAAGTTGCTCTGTAGAGGTCGGGGATCGTGGTCCTTGGGCTGATCGACGTCCCCAGTTTCCTCACCACCTTCATTCGTCTGGGCATTGTCGTTTTCTTGCTCCTCATCGTTGTCGTCTTCCTTCGCGTCCTCATCGAGCTCACGATAGAACGACGCCGTAAGGAGACGTTGGCCGCAACGAGGGATATCCGCTCCCTGAGCCCATCGGAGTTCGAGGCCTACGTGGGCGTGTTGTTTGAGAGGGCGGGTTATCGCGTGAGGCAGACCGGGGGCAGTGGAGATCGGGGCATCGACCTGGTCGTCAGTAGAAATGGGAAGTCGCGTGTTGTGCAATGCAAGCGATACGAGGACGATATCGGGCCGAGCGCAGTCCGGGAGCTGATCGGAGCGATGACCAACGCCGGCGCCACCCACGGGTTTCTGGTGACCACCAGCGACTTCACACCGGGAGCCAGGGAGGAGGCGCGTAAGGCCCCCTACGAAATCGGGCTGCTGGACGGCCGAACGATTGTACGTTGGGCCGGGCGATACGGATTGCCTGCCCAGGAGAAACCGGGGGATGAGGCCGTTGCACGATCGTAGACTCTAGGAGGAGTTGAGGGGTGGAACTACCGCGGACAGCAGACGTCGTGATTGTCGGAGGTGGGGTGATGGGCGCCAGCACCGCCTACTACCTCGCGAAGAAGGGGTGTAAGGACGTGTTGTTATTGGAGCGCGAGCGATTCTTCGGAACCCAGGCCACCGGCAAGTGCGCTGGGGGTATCCGTCATCAATTTGGCACCGAGATCAACGTGCGACTGTCCAAGCTCAGCCTGCCTATGCTCCATCGGTTTGAGGAACAGCTTGGGCAGCCCATCGACCTCAACCTCTGCGGCTATCTGTTTCTGTTGACTGAGCCACAGGACGTCGAGGTCTTCCGCCAGAATGTGGAGATGCAGCATCGCTTGGGTGTGGAGACCGAGTGGCTGGAGCCATCCGACATCGCCGAGCTCGTGCCCGTGATCGACCTCCACGGGGTGCTGGCCGGAACCCTAAACCCCAATGATGGTCTGGCGGATCCCAGCAGCGTGGTTCAGGGCTACGTCTCGGGGGCAGGGCGGCTGGGTGCCGCGTTGATGACCGACGTAGAGGTCACCGACGTACTGGTGGCGAACGGTCGTGTGAAGGGTGTGGCTACCGATCAGGGCGTGGTATCGACGCCGGCGGTCGTCAACGCCGCCGGGCCGTGGGCGGGTGTGGTCGGGGAGATGGCCGGCCTGGAGATCCCCGTCGCCCCCTTGCGCCGTCAGATCGTGGTCACGGGCCCCATCCCCGAGTTGCCGGAGGGGTTTCCCTTTGTGATTGATTTCGCTCAGTCGCTCTACTTCCATCCGGAGGGAGAGGGCCTCCTCACCGGGATGTCGAATCCGAATGAGAGCTACGGCTTCGATCAGTCTGTGGACAAGGAGTGGGAGCTGGTACACCTGGGGGCCGCGGTACAGCGCATGCCGCTCCTGGAGCGGGCCGGTCTGGCCAATCGCTGGGCCGGGCTCTATGAGGTCTCGCCGGACGCCCACCCCATCCTGGGTCGTGTCCCACAGTTGGAGGGTTTCTACTGCATCAACGGCTTCAGTGGACACGGCTTCATGCACGGTCCCATCTGTGGCTTGCTGCTGGCCGAGGAGATCCTCGATGGGGGGGCTCGCACGCCCGACATATCGCCCTTGTACCTCGATCGCTTCCAGGAAGGTGAGGGAATCGTCGAGTACAACGTCGTATGAACGGGAACCAGGTCCGTATCTGGGAATCCGCAAGAAAACGATCGAATCCCCCTTGACAGCCGTCGTCGTTTGTAGTATACTTGTCATATATCATCAATATACCCCATGAATTTTACAGTCTGTCGAGTACACTGTTTCCGTCGGGGGCTTCCTTAATGCTTGGATTCGCTTCAGCTGGCTAGAGAGCAAGGGATTTCGGTGCGTGCGGCTTAGTGAGAAGGCGTATCGGCTCATCAAGGAGAAGGTGGTCACCCTCGAACTCCCGCCTTCCGCAGTCATCGATGAGCATATGTTGATGCGACAGTTGAATCTGGGCCGCACGCCGATTCGTGAGGCGTTGCAACGCCTGGATTCGGAAGGCCTGGTAAACGTCGTCCCTCGCCGGGGGACCTTCGTCAGTGACATCAGTATCACCGACTTGCAGAAGATCTTCGAGTTGCGCATCGTCTTGGAGGGGTTCTGTGCTCGTCTTGCTGCTCAACGGATCACGGAGGATCAGATTGAGAAGATGGAGAGGGTGCTGCGCGATCTGGAAGAATTGCAGAACGGAGACCCTTCGACTTTCATGAGCATCGATGAGCGCTTCCACAAACTCCTATATAGAGCTTCTGACAATGAGTTTCTAGCCGAGACCTTGGATCGTTTGTACGATTTTAGTCTTCGTCTCTGGTACCTGGTCCTCAACCGCCTCGACGATGTGAGAGACGCGATCGAACAGCACCGCAGGGTTCTCAATGCCCTGAGGGAGGGCGACGCAGCCCGGGCTGAGGCGCTCATCCAGACCCATATCGTGGAGTTTCAGCACAGCATCAAGGCCGCATTATGATCTCACAATGCGTGGTTTCGACCGCGCATTCTTTCTGTACCTGACCAAGCGGTAACGCCGAAGGTGTCCGTTCGAGGGCAACAGGGGAAGTCCGGTGAGAATCCGGCGCTGTCCCGCAACTGTGAGCGATTCATCTCAGCAAGCCAGAGCACCTGCCTTCGGCCCGATCTAGGACCTCCGAGGAGAGGGAGCAGATCGTATGGTGAGTTCCGGGACCTTGCGGTGGGTCTGTCGAGGCAACCCCGCGCTCACTCTACGGCTGCTCCCTGTTTTTGGTCCAGTATTTATCCAGATGCTTATCCGATGCATCACGTCTCAGATGATGCGAAAACGTCCATCTCAGATCTGTCAAAAGGAGGTGACCGTCCCAACGACATTTTCTTCTAGCACTTCGTTGTACAACGTCTGACGCATAAGGAAGTTCAACTGTTAGTATGAGAAAAGGAGAAGAAGCAAAAGATGAAGAGCTTTCAGAGGTTAATCAAGTTGCTACTGCCGCTTATGGTGGTCGTCGGGCTGGTGCTTACTGGCTGTGCGCAGCCCACGCCCGAGCCGACCGAGCCTCCTGCGGAAGAAGGCGAGGAAGCTGAGCCTCCCGCAGAGGAAGAGACGTTTAAGCTGGGCGTTCTGGGGCCCTTCAGCGGTCCCAGTGCCCGCACGGGCGATGAGTTTAAGGCCGCCGTGCAGATGAAGTTCGACGAGATCGACTACAAGATCGGTCACTACAATATCGAGCTTGTCTGGGTGGATTCCCAGTCAGATCCTGCTAAGGCCTCTCAGGCCTACGAGCAGGCCATCGTCCAGGACGGGGTCGAGGCGATGATCATCAACTGGCACAGCTCGGTCGCCGTCTCCTGCATGGAGGTCGCTGCCAAGCACCAGGTGCCGCACTTCGCGCCGTATGGTGCGACGGAGGTGGTCAACGAGACCTGGCGGTCCGATCCGGACAAGTACTTCTACTGGGTCAACAAGTGGTGGCCCACGCCGAAGAACTTGAGTGTGAGCTACGTGCAGGCGCTAGAGGATGGTATTGAGGCGGGGACATGGCAGCCCGAGTCCAAGACGGTCGCCATCTACGGCGAGGACACCGACTGGGGCCGCAGCTTCGGTGAGGGTATCGCGGAGCAGTTCGAAGGTGCCGGTTGGGAGATTGTGGGCAGGGAGTACTTCGGCATCGAGCAGACCGAGTTCTACCCGCTGCTCAACAAGTTCAAGGATCAGGAGCCGGCCGTCATCGCCGGCACGAGCACGGCGGCGCCATCCTTCTCCGCCTTCATCAAGCAGGCGGACGAGGTAGGGTTGGAGAGCCTGATCATCGCCGACGGCCTTGGCTGGGTTGGCGAGTGGTACGACTTGACGGGTGACTCCTCCAACTACGTGATTGACCAGATCCCGGGTTGGGCCACCCAAGAGGGCAAGCAGTTCGCGGAAGAGTTGCAGGCGGAGTACGATCTTGAGCCCAGCCCGTCGGCTGCGGGGTTGGCTTATGATGGCGCTGGTTTCTTCATCGCGGCGGCCCAGCAGGTGTACGATGGCCAGGGCGAGTTGAGCTCGGAGACGCTGGCCGACTTCGCCAAGAGCGAGATTCAGACCGGCAACTGGTCCTACACCGACGGCATCGTGATGGAGGAGTACAAGTACACGCCTGAGACCGTTCCGGACCCGGTCACGGGCGCCGGCTACTACACGTTCCCCGTCCTCCAATACTTCGACGGCGAGGGATACGTCATCTTCCCGCCTGAGCAGGCCGAGAAGCAGATGGAGCCCAAGCCGGCGGAGTAGCATTCGGGGCGGATAACTCCTGCCTGTTAGGATGATTGAAACACGGGGATGGTGGGGTGCCCCACCATCCCCCCGCTACTGCGTACTGAGCCGAGAAACTGCGGGTTTGCAGTCCGCGCCGGGCTTGTATGCGCCTAAAGGGAGATTGCGGTATGACGACAGATAGTAGAGTTCTGCACACAGAGAAGGTGACCAAGAACTTCGGTGGGCTGACGGCCGTCAACCAGGTGTCGATGGATGTGAAGGAAGGGCAGATCTACGGCCTGATTGGCCCTAACGGCGCTGGCAAGACGACGTTCCTCAACTGCATTGCCGGAGCTCTGAAGCCGACCCATGGGAAGGTCTTCTTCTTGGGCGAGGAGACGACGGGGTCCTCTGCCGATGTGATGTGCCGGAGTGGGATGTCGCGCACCTTCCAGATCCCGCTGCCCTTCCCCAAGCTGACCGTGTTGGAGAACACCCTCGTGGGGGCCATCTTTGGCGCGCCTGATGGCAGCAGTCAAGCGCCGAAAGAGCGAGCGCGGAAGGCATTGGACTTCGTAGAGTTTCCCATGGCGCCTGACACACCTGCCGAGCAACTGAACGCCGTGCAGCTGAAGCGTCTCGATCTGGCCCGGGCACTGGCCTGCGAGCCGAAACTCCTGCTGCTGGACGAGCTGGCCTCCGGCCTGACACCGGGCGAGCAGGACGACCTGTTGAACATCATCCGCGCGATTAGGGACCAGGGGGTGACGATCGTCGTCGTGGAGCACATCATGCGGGTGATCAAGGGGATCTGCGACCGCGTCATGGTCATTGAATATGGGACCCAGATCGCGGAGGGCACCCCGGACGAGGTACTGAACAACCCGCGTGTCATCAAGGCCTACCTGGGAGAGGGACACTAGACGCCGGTTTGGTGATCCGGCGGGAGCAGATAGAGTAAGGAGGAAGGTCCGTTGCTTCAGCTAAAGAACGTTGATGCCAGCTATGGGTTTCTCCAGATCCTGTGGGGTGTCTCCCTTGAGGTCGGCGATGGGGAGTTCGTGGGGCTAGTCGGTCCCAATGGCGCTGGCAAGACCACTACGTTGAGAACCATCGCAGGGCTCCTGAAGCCGAGCGGTGGCGAGGTGTTGTTCAAGGGACAGAGAATGAACGACGTGCCCGCGCACCAGGCTACCCGCATGGGTATCAGTTACATCTCCGAGGATCTCAATCTCTTCGTCGAGATGTCGGTGCGGGAGAACCTACTCATGGGGGCCTACACCATCCGGGATCGAGACGTGCAGCTTGAGACCCTCGACTTCGTATACGAGCTTTTTCCCCGCCTTAAGGAGCGACAGTCCCAGCTGGCGGGCACGATGAGTGGCGGTGAGCGCAAGATGCTGGCCATCGCTCGGGGCTTGATGTCGAAGCCCGAGTTGTTGCTGGTTGATGAGCCGTCCCTGGGCTTGGCGCCCCACCTGGTCACCGATGTTTTCAATTCGCTGGAGAGGTTGCAGGAGACCGGCGTCACCATTCTGCTGGTCGAGCAGCGCGTGAACGCCACACTGGAGATTAGCGACAGGGCGTATGTCCTGGAGCAGGGGAAGGTCGCCATGGAGGGCCCCAGCAGCGAGTTGATCACGAACCAGCACATCAAGAACGCCTACCTGGGTATCTAAGACCTCCGACGGCCCTGCGGCACGGCTTTTGATGGCCTCCCATGGACAGCAGCGGGCGCCGTTGGGGGAACAGAAGCCCGCAGAGGTTCTGCTTGGGGAGCCATTGCTGTGTAGAGCCGCAGCGCTTGCTGCGAACGAGGCTGACAGATGATGCCCTGACCGTGGCGCAAGCGCAGATGACGAAAAGAGAGGGAAGCTATGGTGGAAAAGAGTTCATTCGGTACGTCAATCATGGAATCGATCACTGAGAATCTTCCTGCGGCGATCGTGATCGCCGGCACCGTGATCCTGACCATCGTGGTCGGCATCGTTGCCGGTCCGTCACAGATCCTGAACAGCATTGTCACCGGGGGCATGTGGGCGCTCCTGGCCGTCGGGCTGGCGCTGGTCTTCGGTGTGATGAACGTCCCGCACTTCGCTCACGGAGAGTCCTTCATGGTCGGCGCCTACGCCGCCTACTTCGTGTTCAATCCGATCAACCGGGCGTTGCGAGAGAACCCCAACCCCGTTCTCGGCACAGTGGCCCCCTTCCTCGCCATCCTGGCGGCAGGTGTGGCTGGCTTGGTCCTTGGAGTCATCCTGGAGAGGCTCCTCTTCTATCCCTTGCGCGTGCGCACGAAGAAGGGGTGGGTGATGAACGCCTTCTTGCTCACCGTGGGGATCTCCTTCATGCTGACCAACGGGACCAACCTGGTGCTGGGTCCCAACTTCCGGGGCATTTCGCGCTACTGGGACGTGCCGCCGCTGAGGATTCTTGGTGTCGCTATGGCAGCTGATCGGGTGGTCGCTCTCTTCATCGCGCTCATATCCATTGGCGCCTTATGGTTCTTCCTCCGTCGCACGCGGATCGGACGGGCCATCCGGGCGGTCTCCCAGGACGAGCTGGGTGCGCAGATGATGGGCATCAACCTCAACTTCATCTTTCCGTTGACGTTCGCCCTGGCCACGGCGATGGCTGCCATCTCGGGAGCCAGCCTGTTGTTCATGTTCCAGGCCTATCCAACGGTGGGCCTCCAGCCACTCTATATGGCCTGGTACGTGGTCATGATGGCGGGGCTGGGGAACGTGGTCGGTGCCATCGTTGGGGGCTTCATCGTGGCTGTCCTGCAGACGGCGACGCAGCAGTTCTTCGGCATCTCCTGGGCCGATGTCATCCCCACCGTCGTGATGATCATCGTGTTGCTAATCGTTCCCCAAGGTATCTTTGGGTCCAAGATCAGGAGTAGCTAGGAGGACCGGAACGCGGGAGTGGCTCAAGCCGCTGCGCCTCCAGACCTTCGCACGCTAGGGAGTAGGGAGAGAGGAGTACAATTATGACGTCAACACAGATGGAACGCAGTAACACTGGCCTATGGGGGACGATCGTCAGAGGTCTAGACAACGTTGGCTTCACGCCGCTGGGCGTCGTGCTGCTGATCATCGTGGCCCTCCTGCCTCTGGTGCCCCCGTTCAACCAAGAGCACATGATCCGCTGGCTCATCATGGGGGCCTTTCTGGCGGCTCAGGCGGCGGCCTTTGACTTCACGGCTGGCTATATCCAGGTGGTGAACTTCGGGTTTGCAGCTATCCTGGGCCTCGGCGCGTACACCTCCGGTATTCTGGCCAACACTTCCCCGGTGCTGGCCCTGCAGCCGGGCATCAACCCGTGGGTCGGCATCTTTCTGGGCGCGCTTCTGGCTGGCCTGGTGGGGCTTGGGCTGGGGTGGCTCACGCTGCGCCTGCGCGGCATCTTCGCCGCGGTCATGGCCTGGTTCGTGGGCATCGCTCTAATGGGCTTGGTGCGCAACCTGACGGACCTTACCCGCGGGCCTCTGGGGATGAACCCACGGAGTCTCTTGGAGACGAGATCGAACCTGCCCTACTACTACATCATCCTGTCCATGATGTTGATCGTGTACGTACTTCTGAGGCTGGTGACCCGGTCGAACTACGGCCTGGCCTTCAGAGCTATTGGGGAGAACATCGATGCCGCGAAGGCGTCCGGCATCAACCCCACCCGGTACCGGGTCTTGAACTTCGCGCTCTCCTCGTTCTTCGCTGGCTGGCTCGGGGGATTCTACGCCCACTACTACGGCTCGCTGACACCGCAGACGTTGATGCACACCTCCAAGACAGTCGAGGTGCTGGCGCTGGCCTACATTGGGGGCCGGGGGAGCCTGTGGGGTGGGATGATCGTCGCTTTCCCCTTCGTGTTCGGCATCGAGCAGCTGCGCTCCCAACTGACGGAGCTCGCGGGCCTTCACCTGGTGATCTACGGTGCGTTGATGATCGTGGTGATGATCTTCTACCCGGACGGGTTCGCCGGCCTGGTCGACTGGGCCAAAGGGGCGATCGGGGGCAGGAGGGGGTAGCATGGGCAGCGTCTTCATACCTTCGGGGGAGACCTTCCCCGAAAGGGCTGATGCTGTCGTTATCGGCGGCGGCATCGTCGGCGTGGCGACGGCCTTCTGGCTGTCCCGGGCTGGCCTTGACGCGGTCTTGGTGGAGATGCGCGACGGCCTGTCGACGCTGACCACGCCGGAGTCCATCGAGAGCTTCCGCGCTCAGTTCACCGAGCCGGCCATGTCAGAGCTGGCGCAGGAGAGCATCGAGGTCTTCGAGAATTTCGCCGACGTCGTCGGCATCCCTGGCTACGACATCGACCTCCATCACCAGGGCTATCTCTTCGTCACCGATGACGCCGAAATGGTCGACGACGCGGAGGCAGCGGTGGAGAAGCACCACCAGCTGGGCGTGACCGACTCGGAGTTTCTCACCGGGGAGGAGGCGCGGAAGCGGTTCCCCTTCCTCTCCGAGACCATCGTGGCGGGCACCTTCCGCCAGAGGGACGGTTGGCTGTCCACGCACGAGGCGACCCAGGGCTTTGCCAAGGGGTCTCGGGCGCAGTTCCTATTGCGCACCAAGGCAACGGACGTCCTGCGGGATGCACGGGGGGTGTGCGGCGTCGAGACATCGCGCGGCACCATTGCCACACGCACCGTCGTCAACGCTGCCGGGCCCTTTGCCGGCCAGGTGGGCCAGATGGTCGGGCTCGACCTGCCGCTGGAGCCGGTGCGCCGCCAGAAGGTCTTCCTGTCCCAACAGCCCCTCGTTCCAGCCGACGCGCCGCTCACCATCGACATCGTCCGTGACTCCTACTGGCGACCTGAGACGGGCGGCGCCTACATCGCATGGGTCGACCCTGACGAGCCGGTCGATGAGGATCCTTCGGAGGATCTTTACACCGATCCATACTTCGCGGCCATCGTCCTGGAGAAGCTGATCAACATCGCGCCGTTCTGGGAAGAGGTCGCGCTGAATCTGAAGAAGGCCGACGTCCACCCCAGCGCGGGGTATTACGTCTACACGCCCGACGATCAGCCCCTCATCGGCCCTGTGCCGGACGTGCCGGGCTTTGCCCTCAACTGTGGCTATTGGGCTGGGGTGATGCTCTCACCGGCGGCGGGCAAACGTGTGGCCGATCTGGTGACCGGCGAGATGAACCCCCGGGACAATGTCCTGCGCCCCACCCGCTACGAAGAGGGCATCATGCTGGAGGGCGACAGTTTCTTACGCGGGCACTAGCGCATCGTTGTCAGCATCATGATCATGCCCTATGGCGGGCTCGTCTTGCCAACGCTGCAGAGTACATAAGGAGTATGACAATGCTTCAAGACTGGCGTGAGTTTCTCTCGCCCGACGAAGTCGAGACAATCCACAAGACAAGCATGAGGGTGATGCAGGAAGTGGGGGTCAGCTTCCCTCACGACGAGGTCGTCGACCTGTTCGAGGACCACGGGTTCAGGACCGATGGTGAGAAGGTCTTCCTTGAGGAGCAACAGGTGATGGATGCCCTGGCCTCGGTTCCGCAGCAGTTCACCATCCACGCCCCGAATCCTGAAAAGAGCGTGGTCGTCGGCGACGGCACCCCTGTCTTCGCCCCTGGCTACGGCGCTCCGTTCTTGGTGGACTACGCGGTGGGCAAGCGTGAGCCGACGATGGATGACTATGAGGATCTGGTGCGTCTAGCGGATGCGCTGCCGAACCAGGACATGAGTGGTCACCTGCTCGTGGAGCCCGCGGACGTGCCTTCCGATGCGGCCCATCTGTTGATGTTGCAGGCACACATGCTTCACTCTGACAAGCCCTTCATTGGCAGCGCCGAGGGGGAGACTGGGGCACAGAATACCATGGAGATGGCCAGCATCCTCTACGGCGAGGAGGTGGGCAATCGCCCCGTGACCGTCTCCCTCATCAACAGCCTCAGCCCTCTCGGATACAGCGACGAGATGTTGAGGGCGCTGATGGTCTATGCAGACCATCGCCAGCCTGTCGTAATCGCCGCTTTGGCCATGGCCGGGTCAACCGGCCCCATCACCTTGGCGGGCCTCCTTGCCATGCAGAACGCGGAGCTTCTGGCGGGCGTTGTGCTCACCCAGCTGGTTAGCCCGGGCACCCCGGCCATCTACGGCTCTACCTCCACCAACATCGACATGAAGACCGGTGCCCTGGCTATTGGCAGCCCGGAGTGCTCGTTGATGATCGGTGCTCATGCCCAGCTGGCCCGCTACTACGACCTCCCGTCACGTAGTGGAGGCGCCCTGGCCGACGCCAGCTTCCCCGATGCGCAGGCCGGGTTCGAGTCGATGTTGGGCCTTCTGACCACCGTGAATAGCGGGGTCGATTTTGTGCTTCACGCGGGCGGGATCCTCAGTTCCTATCTCGCCTTCTCCTACGAGAAGTTCGTCCTCGATGACGAGATGTGCGGCATGATGCGCCGCTATGAGCAGGGGATCGAGGTCACGCCGGATACCCTGGCCTACGACGTCATCGCCAACGTCGGGTCCGAGGGAAACTACCTGATGGAGATGCACACCGTGGAACGCTGCCGAACCGAGTTCTGGACACCGGTGGTAGCCGACCGAACGGGAATTGAGGAGTGGATGGATACAGGCCGGAAGAGGGCGGTCGATCATGCCCACGAGCGGTGGCAGAAGCTGGTGGCCGAGCACGAAGACCCGCCCCTGGACGCGACGACAGTTCGGCAGCTTAGGAGCTTTGTCGAGGAGCGTTCATCCTGACACCCCAGCTTGGCAGAGAACAGGTTCAGTAGGCCGGGTTTGCTACCCGGCAAGTAGATCGGGCCAGGCGGTTTCCGCCCCGCGGCTTCCGCCCGCTGCCCGACGAGAAGGAGGAGCCCCAAATGCTGGTCAAGAATAGAATGACGAAGAATCCCATTACCGTAAAGCCCGACCTCCCCATCGCAGAAGCGTTGGAGTGGATGCGGCGAGAGAAAGTGCGTCACTTCCCGGTCGTGAATAAGAAAGGGGAGCTGGTCGGCATCGTTGCGCGTGACGATCTCCTGTATGCCTCGCCATCGCCGGTGACGTCCTTGAGCATGTGGGAGGTCACCTACTTGATGTCCCAGGTCACCGTGGAGGAGGCCATGACCAAGGAGGTGATCACCGCCACCGAGGATACGCCTCTTGAGGAGGCGGCTCGTGTGATGTTCGACCGCAAGATCGGCAGCTTGCCGGTGATGCGCGATGGGTTGCTGGTCGGGATCATCACCGAGTCCGACCTGTTCGAGGCTTTCCTGGAGCTTTTCGGTGGGCATGAGAAGGGCGTGCGGCTGACGGTGCTCGCTCCCTATTACAAGGGTTCGCTGGCCGACATCGCCACGAAAGTCACCGAGGCAGGCGGCCTCATCTTGGCCCTCAACGTCTTTGAGGGTGAGGATCCCTCCAATTGGGGGTGTACGCTTAAGGTTACCGATGTCGACAAGGACGAGTTGCTGGAGGTCGTCGAGCCGCTCATCGTCGAGGTCCTTGACGTCAGAGAGATATAGCGCTCCACTGCGCCGTCACCGGATTGGAGGCACGCTTGCTCGCCAGAGGTTTGAGGTCAGGACGGCGACGCGGTGGGGCTCTGGAGGCGGAGTGAGGAGGGACATATCTGGGCTCAGAACAACGTACCCATCAGACTGAAGCGATGTTGGATCGCATTTCACCCGTATAGCTATGGGATGGAGCCTGTGCCAAGCGCGAGCAGACCGGGTATTCGCAGAGCCTGGTCGAGCTCGGGTGAGATCTTGGTCAGGCCAATATCAACTGAATCACCAGACTAGGAGGTGTGGATCAAATGAGTGAGATTCTGGAACAGCTTGCGACAGCTGTCATCGAAGGCAACGTCGGGGCGATGGAGGGCCTCACCCAGGACGCCCTGGATGGAGACCTCGGTGCCGGGGAGATTCTCAATGATGGCCTGATGGTCGGCATGAATCACGTCGGCCAGGAGTTCAAGGCCGGCAACATGTTCGTGCCCGAGGTTCTCCGCTCGGCCAAGGCGATGAAGGAGTCTATGAAGCTCCTCGAGCCCCTGTTGGCCGCCGGTGAAGCCAAGGCGGCTGGAAAGATCGTGATCGGCACAGTCAAGGGCGACCTGCACGACATCGGCAAGAACCTCGTCGGCATGATGTGCGATGGCGCCGGCTTCGACGTGAAGGATCTGGGCACCGATGTCGAGCCTGACCAGTTCCTCGAGGCGATCAAGGATTTCGAGCCTGACATCCTCGGCATGTCCGCCCTGCTCACCACCACCATGCGGACGATGGGCAACACCATCAAGGCCATCGAGGAGGCTGGACTGCGTGATCAGGTCAAGGTGATGGTCGGTGGCGCGCCCGTCACGCAGCGCTTCGCTGACGACATCGGCGCCGACGGCTACGCGCCCAACGCTGCGTCTGCGGCCGACCTGGCCAAGAAGTTCGTCGGCATTGCCTAACAGATCGGGCCTGCCACCCGACACTGGGTCGGGTCTGCGACCCGACAGGCGTGGCATGGCTTGAGACGTCATGCAACATGAATTCAAGGAGACCTTCTAGATGAGGACAAACTACCAAGTTAACTCAGGTGTGCGCTTTCGCATGCTCTCGGACGATCAGCTCCAGGAGCTATTCGAAGGCGTGTTGCACGTTCTGGAGAACACCGGCCTCGAGGTCCATCACGAGGAATCGCGCCAGATTCTCAAGGAGGCCGGAGCGTGGGTGGACGGCGAACGAGTGCGGGTACCCTCTTGGCTGGTGAAGGAATCGCTGAGGAAAGCTCCGCGCAGCTTCACCCTGTACGCCCGTGACGGCAACCGGGAGCACAACATCCACGTCGGCCCCGGTCGGGCCCACTTCGGCCCGGGTCCGACGTGCCCGAATTTCATCGACGTCGAGACCCTCGAACGTCGCCCCTACGTCAAGGACGACGTCTCCCTCGTGGCGAAGGTCGTCGACGCGCTGCCCAATATCGACTTCTGCGAGTCGCTTGGCTCCGTCGACGACGTACACGCGGACTTGAGCGCGCTCTACGAGTTCGCCCACATGTTCCCGAACACCAGCAAGCCCATCGTGGCCTGGTCATTCGACAAGTACGATTCTGAGGGCATTCACCAGATCGCCGTCGCCGAAGCCGGTGGTCAGGAAGCCTTCGAGCAGCGTCCTAACTACGTCCACTACTGCGAGCCGCTGTCGCCCTTGGTCAGCACCTTCGAGGCGCTTGACAAGCTCGTCTTCGCTGCGAGGAAGCGAATTCCGCTTGTCTTCACCCCGTGTCCCATCGCTGGAGGTACCGCGCCCATCACGGCGGCCGGTATCATCACTCAGGGGGTCGCCGAGTCCTGGATGGGGTTGACCATCGCCCAGCAGATTCAGCCGGGCCTTCCCTTCATCATGGGCGGCGTCTACTCTGTGATGGACATGAACGCCATGATCCTGGCCTATGGGGCGCCCGAGCTGCCCCTGATGATGGCCGGCGTCACTGAGCTGGCTCACTACGCGGGGCTGCCGCTCTGGCAGACGGGCGGCTGCACCGACTCCAAGACGTTTGACGAGCAGGCCCTCATTGAGGGCTCCATGTCCGTCTACTTCTCCGCCCTGACCGGTGGCGACCTGTGCCACGACGTGGGCTACACGGAGAGCGCCATGACCGGCTCCGTCTTCCAGCTCGCTGCGATGGACGAGGCCATCGCCTACGCGCGTCGTATCACCCGCGGGATTGAGGTCAACGACGACACCCTGGCTGCTGAGGTGATCCACGATGTCGGACCGAACGGACACTACCTGCGCGAAGAACACACCCGCCGTTACTACAAGAACGAGTTCTGGTATCCCAACCTCTGCGATCGACGTAACTTCGAGGAGTGGAACATGATGGGCCGCAAGACGATGAAGGATCGCACCATCGGCCGCGTGCGCGACATTCTGGCCAGCCACGAGCCTGCTCCTCTGAAGGAGGGCACCGAAGGAGTGATCCAGCAGGTGCTGGAGGAGGCCGAGGATCGCGTCCAGCAGGACTGGTGGCAGGATAGAGAGATAGCCGACTAGTCATGGGGAGATTCGCCATTTGAGCTTGCTGAGGACCCAGGTCGGATTTGCCGCCCGACTCAGGACGTAGGTTGGAGCTGCTATCCGACTCTCGCGAAAACAAGACAAGTGTAGGTCGGATGCGCTCTCCGACCTGCCTGAGGACGATGAGACTAAGAGGAGTTAAGCAATGACTACAGTTTACGAAGAACTCGCCACGGCTGTTCTGGAGGGCAACGGCGACGCCGTACCTGGTCTGGTGCACAAGGGATTGGACGAGGGCAAGACGGCCAAGGAGATCCTGGACAACGGGTTGATCGTGGGGATGGATGAAGTCGGCGTCCGCTTCAAGCGCGGCGACATGTTTGTCCCCGAGGTCCTCATGTCCGCCGAGGCCATGAAGGCCGGGATGACCATCCTGCGACCGCTGCTCGCCGAGGCCAAGGAGGAGATGATGGGCACTATCGTGATCGGCACCGTTGAGGGCGACCTGCACGATATCGGCAAGAACTTGGTCGCCATGATGTGTGAGGGGTCTGGCTTCGAGATCGTCAACCTAGGGTTCGATCAGCCTCCCCAGGCGTTCATAGATGCCATCAAGGAACACCAGCCCGACGTCGTCGGTATGTCCGCTCTTCTGACGACCACGATGCGCGCGATGGGCCACACCATCAAGGCCATTGAGGAGGCCGGGCTGCGCGATCAGATCAAGATTATGGTCGGCGGTGCCCCCGTCGATCAGGATTTCGCCGATCGCATCGGGGCCGATGGCTACGGGTCCAACGGGCCCGCCGCCTCCGATCTGGCCAAGCGGCTAGTGGGCGCTGCTTAGGCAGGCTGCCCTGGGCGATGCCCCATCCACTAGGGTAGGTTTCAACATAGGAGATTTGTCCATGCAAGTTAAGAAGACGAATTACACGGTCAATGCTACTCCCACGTTTGAGGTGCTCACCGAGGACGAGATCGAGGCCATCTACTACTCGGCCTTGCGCGTTCTTTACGAGACCGGCGTCCGCGTCTACGAGGAAGAGGGGGTTGAGGTGGCCCATTCCGGTGGAGCCATTGTGGAGGATACCACGGATGACAGCAGCTTGGTCAAGATCCCGCCGTGGATGGTAGACAAGGCGCTCTCTACACTGCCTCGGAAGGTCGTCGTGGTTGGGCCCGATCGCCAGTACCGGATGGAGCTCTACAAGGATCAGATATACTTCGGGGCCGGATCGGACACTCCCTTCACCTGGGACCCGTATACCGGCGAGCGGCGCCGTGCGACCTACGAGGACGTCAAGAACTTCGCCAAGATCGCTGAGGCGATGCCCAATATGGACTTCCATATGTCCCTCGGGATTGTTCAGGACGTCAACGTCGGGACCTACGACCGCTGGCAGTATCTGGCCATGCTGGAGGGCACGAACAAGCCCATCAACATCACCGCCGTTGACCTGGATGGCATCCGGGATCAGCTGGAGATGGCCTACATCCGCGTGGGGGGCAAGGAGGAGTTCGAGAAGGGGCCGATTTTCTCCCTTTACATCGAGCCTGTGTCGCCCTTGAGCCACTCGGAAGAAGTGGTGCAGAAGCTCCTCTTCGCCACCGATCACGGCATCCCCTTCGTCTACACACCGTGTCCGTTGGCCGGGGCCACGGCTCCGTGTACCCTCGCTGGCACCGCCGTCCAGGCACTCACCGAGAGCCTATTTGGCATCGTCCTCAGCCAGCTGCGCAAGCCCGGTGCACCTCTGATCATCGGCGGCTTGATGTCCAATATGGACATGCGGACCACGGTCTACTGTTACGGGTCCCCAGAGATGGCGCTGCTCAGCGCGGCTTACACCCAGATCACCAAGTGGCTGGGGGTGCCGATGTACGAGACGGCCGGCTGCTCCGATGCCAAGATGTTCGACGAGCAGGCTGCGATGGAGGCTACCTTCAACGCCGCCACCGCTGCCCTCGTGGGCGGCAACATGATTCACGACGTCGGCTACCTCGAGCAGGGGCTGACCAGCTCCATGGAGATGATGGTCGCCTCGAACGAGATCATCGATCGCGTGAAGCGTATCCTGCGGGGCATCCCCGTCAACGATGAGACCAAGGCGCTGGATGTGATGGAGGACGTTGGCCCCGGGGGCCACTATCTCGAGCACGATCACACGTACACCCGGTTCAAGGACTTGATCTGGATGGGAGAGCTGACCGACCGCCAGAACTGGGAAAGCTGGGATCTGGGTGGACGCAAGACCTTCCGTGATCGCGTCCACGCCAAGGTGCTTGAGGTTCTTGAGGCGGACACCGAGCCTTTGATGGACGAGGATATGCTTGAGGAGCTCCGTCGCATCTGTGAGTTGGCCGATGAGCGCCACAAGGATGAAGAGCTGGACTTCGATATGTTCGTGTGAGCCTCGGCAAGGGCTTGGACTCAGGCGTTGCTGACTGGCCCCTCTTCCCACACGGGAAGAGGGGCTCGTATGGGTATGGCGAGGGTAACGTTGGATAAGGACAACAACTCACGCAAGCTGGTCTTGGGCATAGATACCGGTGGCACGTATACCGATGGTGTGCTGCTGGATTACGATTCGCGCGAAGTCCTGGCCACACATAAGAGTCTGACGACCAAACGTGACTTCGCTATCGGTATCGAGCGGGTGATCGGGGCGATCGATATTGAGGATCCCTCGGAAATCCGCATGGTTTCTGTCTCGACCACGTTGGCGACCAACGCCATCGCTGAGGGGAAAGGGAAGCGCGTCGCCCTGCTGTTGGTGGGCTATGACCCGGAGCTCATCTCTTCCTTCAATATGGAAGCGCGCTTTGCCACACCTAACTACTACTACTTCGATGGCGGACACGACCTGTACGGCCGGGAGAAGGAAGAGCTGGATCTACCAGGCATCCTGGACAAGGTCAATCAGATCAAACGTGACGTCGATGCCATCGCCGTCTCCAGCTACTTCAGCCCCCTGAACCCAGAGCACGAGAACCGGGTCTACGAGGCGGTATCCCGCGTGTCTGATCTGCCGGTCGTCCTTGGGCATCAGCTCTCCACCAGATTGGGTTCCGTGGAGCGCGCCACCACGGCGGCGCTCAACGCGTCCCTGTTGGCCGTGTTGCAGGACTTCGTCATCGCTGTGCGGCGAGCTATGGAGAATCGTCAGATCGACGCCCCCCTCATGATGGTCCGAGGGGATGGAACGCTGATGAGCGACGAGTTTGCCTCTCGAACGCCCGTCGAGACCATCCACTCTGGCCCCGCCGCCAGCGCCATCGGCGGTCGGTTCCTATCAGGGCTCGACGACGCCCTGGTGCTCGATGTCGGCGGCACCACCACCGATCTCGCCCTCATCGAAGGCGGAGAGGTGACCGTCAGCGACGAAGGCGCAACCGTCGGCGACTACGAGACGGCGGTCAGTGCGGCAGATCTGTTCTCTGTCGCCTTGGGTGGAGACAGTCATATCACCCTCGACCGTGAGCAGCACATTCAGTTGGGGCCCGAGCGTGTTGTCCCTCTCGCTCACCTGGCAGCGGACTACCCCAACGTCAAGAGCCGCCTCCACGCCCTGTCACGCCGAGCTTGGGCGGAGGCCAGCCCCGACTGG
>JAWLCP010000027.1:0-2503 GCA_041687115.1 Anaerolineae bacterium | reverse complement strand
GTTGTCCCTCTCGCTCACCTGGCAGCGGACTACCCCAACGTCAAGAGCCGCCTCCACGCCCTGTCACGCCGAGCTTGGGCGGAGGCCAGCCCCGACTGGCTGGAATACTGGTTCTTGCTCCGCGAGCCGGAGGATCAGCGCCTGTGGAAGTCGAGTCATGCGGAGAAACTGATCAGGTTCCTGAGCGGCGGCCCGAAGCCAGTGCCGGAGATCGTCGATCATCTCGGCGTGCTCCACGTGGCCCAGATCGGAATCGACGAGCTGTGGCGCCAGGAGATCACGGGTAAAGCAGGCCTCACGCCCACGGATCTCCTTCATGTCGAGGGGCGCTACACCCCGTGGGACGTTAAGACGGCCGAGTTGGCCCTCCAGGTATTCTCGCACTACCAGTTCAAGGAGCCTGACGAGGTTCGGCGGGAGGCTTGGCGGCGAGCCGTGGAGATGATTGTCCACGCCATAATCACGTTCTTGAGCAAGCTGACCTTGGCATTTCCGGCCCGTGGCAACCAAGACCAGAATGACATGGGGCGTTGGTTCTTCTTCAACAGCATCTACGGGACGCACCCCCATCTGGAGACTCTCTTCCGGCTGCGTGAGTCCATCGTCGGTATCGGTGCGCCGGCAAGCTTCTTCCTGGAGGAGGTCGCCCGTGTGCTTCATGCGGAGCTCGTTCTGCCCGAGCACCACCAAGTCGCTAACGCCCTTGGGGCCGTCGCCGGCAGCGTGATGGTCGTGGAGGAGATCCTCGTCTATCCGCGGCTCGACAGCACAGGCCTGGAGGTCCTCGGCTACTACGTGCAGACCAGCGAGGGCCGCCAGGACTTCGACGAGGAGAGACTGGAGCAAGCCCTTGCCTACGCCAAGGATCTCGCTCGTGAGCGGGCGTTGGGCGCCTCGATCCGTTCCGGCGCCGACAACCCCCAGGTCGTCGTCGAGATGGAGAGCGAAGGGCTCGATACGTACCGTGTCCGTGCCAGGGCGATGGGTAGCCCGCGTCTATCAAGATAGGAGTATGAGGCCCGAATTGCGCTTTGCGGATTACGCTTTGCGGGTTACGCTCTATGGATTACGTTTTACCAATTTCGTCTTACGGAGGTAGTCGATGCGACTGGTGCGAGTGGATACGCAGCGCGCCTATGATCTGATCTGGGAGAAGATCACCACGCTGGAGTTGCCTCCCGGCGCGCCGATTAATGAGCAGGACTTGGCAGAAGAGCTCGACATGGGCGCGACGCCTGTGCGTGAGGCGCTCAAATGGCTGGCTCACGAGAACCTGGTCGAGGTCACGGAACGCCACGGGATCTACGTCGCCGATGTCAACGTGAACGATCTTCAGCAGCTCAGCGAGATGCGGTTGTCCCTTGAATCGCTCAGCGCGCGCCTCGCGGCGGAGCGCGCGGAGGCGGACGATCTCGTCGTGCTCAAGGCTTTGCGCCGGGAACAAGAGGCGGTCCCGCCCGAAGAGAGCCGAGACCTGTTTGATCTGGACCACAAATTCCATCAGGCGGTCGCCGCGGCAGCGCACAACAAGTACCTGGCTCAGACGCTTGATCGCCTCTTCGGGCTCTCACGCCGCCTGTGGTACCTCGTCTTACCCCATTTGGAGACCTTATCTTCCAGCGTTGAGATGCACGTGACGCTGGTGGGGGCCATCGAGAGCGGCGATGCCGATCAGGCTGCGGAGATCATGCACGAACACGTGAAAGAGTTCTACGACGAAGTTCGTCAGATCCTCGAAGCTCAGGAGTGAACCGTCTCGTTCGGCGTCTCGCCGTGGATGACGCTTCCCGCGTCGGTGCGTTCGGGATCTATGCGGGATCGTCGACGGCGGCTCTGATGGAGCTGGCCGACGGATGCGCCACGTGCGCCACTGACCCCTCCGCCTTCGACTCTGCAGTGTGAGAGGAGAGACTTGCCTTCAACGGACACAGGGGCAGACGACGCAGCCTTTGATCGCTCAGCGATAGGCGGGTACCTGGCGGTCCTTCTGGCCACCGCCTGTTGGGGGACCTCCGGTATCTGGGTCCATTTCATCGTCGACGCCAGCGGCGTTTCCGCGCTGGCTCTGGCTTTCTACCGTGATCTGGTCACATTTCTCGTCCTATTTGTGGGTCTGCGGCTGCTCCACCCGGCCTGGCTCAACGTGAGGAGGCGGGATATGAAATGGCTGGTGGGTCTCGGAGGCAGCCTGGGGGTCTTTCACGTCTTCTGGAATCTGGGCGTGCTTCTAAACGGTGCCGCCGTGGCTACCGTGCAGCAGGCGGCAATGCCTGCCATTGTCACTGTTGCTGCGTCGGTGATCTGGGCTGAACCACTGACGGGACGAAAGGGATTGGCCATCGTCCTCACCTTCGTCGGCACGGTGCTGGTGTCCGGCGTGGATGTCCTCGGGGAGGCGGACATCACTCTCGGCGGTTTCCTCATCGGCCTGGGAATCCCCTTCACCTACGCGGGCTGGAACTTGTTCGGCAAGCGTGTGCGGGGAGACTACAATCCGGTGACC
>JAWLCP010000026.1:2664-31225 GCA_041687115.1 Anaerolineae bacterium | reverse complement strand
TCTTGTCCAACGGGACCTCCAGCATGCCAGCGAGCTCCTCGACCCCATTGGGGTCGATGCCGGTGCTCAAGACGAGCATCTCAGCACGGAGGTCGAGGTTCGCGCCGGTGACCGGTTCGCGGAGACGAATCTGCAAGCTGCCGTCACCGGCGGTGACCTGCGGTTTGTGCGGTAGTTCATAACGGAGGAAGACGACACCTTTCTGCCGGGCCTGCCGATAGTAGTCCTCGCGGAAGCCGTAGGTGCGCATCTCCCGGTAGAGCACAAAGACACGAGCATCAGGGTTCTGCTCTTTGATACGAAGCGCGTTCGTGACCGCTTTGGTGCAACAGATGCGACTGCAGTAGGGACGTTCCGGCTCTCGCGACCCGACGCATTGGATCATCACCACGTCCGAGGGGACCTCGTCGCCCTGGTCAAGGATCTTGTCCAGTCCTCGCTGGGTGACAACGCGAGGGTCCTCGCCGTACAGATACTCCGTCGGCTTCACCTCGTGGCCGCCCGTAGCGACGATGATCGCCCCGTGGGTGAGCTCCTTCGTGCCGCCTTCGGGGAGGGCCACCTTCGTCTCATATTGACCGACCCACCCGCTGACGTCCTCAACCTCCGCCTGGCGGTAGATGTGGATACGCTCCTCCTGCTCGACCTCATGGATCAGAGAAGCGGTGAACGCCACGGGATCCTCGCCGGTGGGGACGTAGCGCAGCTCTCGCAGCTCCCCGCCAAGCTCACTTGATCGCTCGATAAGGTCCACCTCGTGGCCCATCTCAGCCAGGTTGAGGGCGGCGGTCATCCCCGCCAGGCCTCCGCCGATCACCAGGGCTCGCTGCGACAACTCTCTATCCTGGAGGTGAACCGCCTGATCCACCCGAACGGAAGCCACCGCCATCTGTACCAGCTCTTTCGCCTTCGCGGTACCGGCGGTGCCATTCCCCTGATGAACCCAGGCTACCTCGCCGCGCAGGTTGACCCGCTCCATCAGCGCGGGGTTCAGCCCTGCATCTCGCATCACACCCTCGAAGGCGGACTGATACTCGCGAGCGGGACAGCCGGCGATCACTAGGCGATTGAGCTCGGCCTCCTCAATCGCCTGGGCGATTTGCCGGCGACCACCAGGCAGGCAGGCATTATCCAGGGTCTGTACCAGCGTCACGTCCCGGAGCTCTCGCGCGTGCTCAGCAAGCTCCTCCAGATCGACCACGGCGCCAATCTCCCCGCGGCAATTGCAGAGGAAGACGCCCACGCGGGGCCACTCGAGGCTCACGTCGCGCTCTTCGGGCGAGCGCTCCGCCGCGCTAATAGAGTCGGTCTCATCGCCGGGCGAATCGGCTCCCCGCCCCACCAGCCGGGCCGCACTGGCAGCGACAGCGGAGGCCTCGACGACCGTCTCGGGGATATCCTTTGGCTCGCGAAACGCCCCGCTGATCAGGATCCCCGGCCTCGAGCTTTCGCCGGGATGAAAAGTGTCCGTCTCCCCGAAGCCGTAGCGATTGAGGTTGACCCCCAGCGCCCGGCCCAGGTCCTGGAAGCCCTGCGGCGGCTCGAGACCCACGGCGAGCACCACCATGTCGAAATCCTCTTCCCAGACCGTCCCATCCTCGCCGACGAAGTTGAGCTGCAGGTCTCCCGTCTGCTTGTACTCGTGAACGGAGGAGACCATGGCGCGGCGGTAGGTAACGCCGGGAATGGCCTCGACGCGGTCGAAATACTCGTCGAAGTCCTTCCCATGGGCACGGATGTCCATGAAGAAGACGGTCACGTCGAGGTCAGGGTCGAGCTCCTTGGCGACCTGCACCTGTTTGGCGGTGTACATACAGCAGACCGAGGAGCAGTATCCGCGATCGATGGAGGGATCGCGCGATCCAACACACTGAATGAAGGCAATGCGCCGCGGCTTCTGCCCATCCGACGGCCGCACGATATCGGCGCCAGTAGAGCCGGAGAGGCTCACCATGCGCTCGAACTGAATGCTAGAAAGGACGTTATGGTAGTGACCGAAACCGTACTCGCCCTTGACGCCGGCGTCGAAGGGCTCGTAGCCGGGGCTCATCACCACGGCCCCCACTCTGATCCGTTCCTCCCTCGCCGTCATCTCCAGATCGATCGCGTCGGTAGGGCATTCTGCGACGCACTCACCGCAGCGCGTACAGTAGTCCATATCGATGACGTACGTGGAGGGGATGGCGCGAACCGGGGGCTGATAGATCGCCTTCTGGGTGGCGATATCCCCTTCGTATTGGTGAGGGCGCTCGATGGGACAGACTTGAGCGCAGCGACCGCAATTCGTACAGCGCTCAACGTCCACGTAGCGCGGCTTACGGCGCACGGTGACGGTGAGGTCTCCAGGCTCACCCGCGACACCCACGACCTCGCTGTAAGGAAGGATTTCGATGTTCTGGTGAAGATCACACTCGATGGTGGGGCAATAGGCTGCCCGCCCCGGCAACATGAGGCAGATACCACAGGAGTCGGTGGGGAACGTCCGATCCAGCAGGTGCATGGACCCCCCGATGCCCGGGGCGCTGTCCAGCAAGGCAACGTGGGTGCCGGCCTCGGCAAGCAGCAGTGCCGACTGCATGCCGCCGATCCCGGCCCCTACAACCAGGACGCCATCGCTCTTCGCGGACTTTGTTCCAGCCTTGGAAGATCCGTTGTTGTCGCTCATAAGTCCTCTCGCGCCTTGCGTCGTCTAAAGAAGCCCTCGTTCTCGAAGCAGCGGACGGGGGTCTACGCTGTGTCTACGCAACCACTTCTCCACCTGGTCCAGGCCAAGAGCCAGCGCCATGAGCTCCGTGAGGTAGAAGATCGGCATTTTCTCCCCGGATTCCGGGGCCTGACGCGTATCCAGGTTGATTTCGCACATCCCGCAAACGGACACGATGCAATCAGCGCCCGCCTCAGCGGCGCCTTCGACGATCTTGTTCGACAGCTCGGTCACGATATCGCCCCGAGAGAGCGTCAGACTCGCCCCACAGCAATCCACCTTGTACGACCAATCGATTGTCTCCGCACCGAGCACTTCCATCAACTGATCCATCGTCACCGGATGCTCCGGGTCGTCCCATCCGGTCAGCTCTGGTGGACGCACCAGGACGCAGCCATAGTAGGATGCCACCTTCAGCCCTTTCAGCGGCCTGGTCACCTTCTCCCTGAGCTCACGCTTGTCCAAGTCATTGCTCAGCACGTCCAACAGATGCCGGGGGCGCCCCTCTCCCTCATAATGGAAGCCCAGGATCCGTTCCATCTTCGCCCGCCAGGCCTCGTCCTGGCGCATCTTGATGTCGGCGTCGCGGCAGTGTTGGTAGCAGGCAGGACACGGAATCAGCACGTCGAGCCCTGCCTCTTGCGCCAGGGCCACGTTGCGGCCGGGGAGGGCCAATCCGAGCTCGTGATCGAGGCTGTGCGCGGAAGAAGCGCCGCAGCAGTTCCAGTCGTCGAGCTCCAGCAAGTCGATGCCGAGGGCCTCGCACACGGCCTCGGTGGAGAGACCGAACTCGACAGCCGTGGTCTCGGACGTGCATCCAGGGTAGTACGTGTATCTCATAGATGTGCTCACCGGCTCACCTCCGTCCGCTTCTGGCGAGCTGAGGTATCGGCAACCTCCTGGTAGAGTGCCCTGATCTCCTCGAGCCCCTTGATGCGGTCTGGGAGGAAAGAGAGCTTCCCGCTGAGAACCAGATCGGCGCCCAGCTTCATGTCGCCAAGCAGACCCTTGAAGAAGACCGGGGGCTCCGACATGAGCTCACGGGTCTTGAACTCGGCCAACATGGTAACCTCGTGCATGCGACCCCACATTCTGATGCTGTCGAGGAACGATCGATGGAGCGAATAGACGGCGGTCTCTGGTGTGTACCCCTCATCCAGGGCCATCTGCCGCAGAACGTCCATCACCGGCGCCAGCCGAATCTGGTTGGGGCAGCGCGTGCCGCAGGCCTCGCACCCGATGCACATCCAGATGGTCTTGCTGCTGAGCACCCTCTCCTTCTGTCCCAGCTGGATCATACGCAGCAGCTGGGCTGGCTTGAGGTCCATCACAAAGGCCGTGGGACACCCAGCAGTGCACTTCTGGCAGTAGTAACAGCTGTGAATATCCTCGCCGCTCCACTCGCGTACGACATCGCTGAAGGCAAGATCGGTGCCTACAGTCAGCGCCACGTCGCCAAGTGCCATTCCTTCCTCCATAGATTGTGTCGTGCCTCTCAAGAAGCCCGAGGGCAGGCCGTCGCCACTCGAGCTTCAAAATGGTCAAGTCTGACTATGCGAATTATAACAGGACGGGCATTATTTAGCAAATAATTGATAATAATCAGGCAAATGGTAACTACTCGCGACTGGCAACCCGCCTCACCAGGATCGGCCGTCGTGCCCACGAGGCCCCTCGGCTACCGGCCGTCGAGCGCGCTCAGAAGACCCCTGAGTTGTCGACCAGCCAGAACACCAGGATGGCCATATCGAGCGTATCGCCGCCGTCGGTGATGAAGTAATCCTCCAGGGTTACCTCGTGACGGAACCCGAGGTTCTCGAAGGCCTTGACCACCTGGGGCTGGGTCAGCACCACCTCCGCATACAACTGCTGCAGCCCCACCCGTCGCGCGATGTCGATCAAGCTCCGGAGCATCAGGGTGCCTATGCCCTGACGGCGGTGGTCCTGGTCGAGGAAGATTCGCACCCACGCCAGGTGACGATGGAAGTGCTCGCCGAAGTGAAGCATCGCCTCTCCGACGATCTTCCCGTCGACGACAGCTACGAGAGGGAAAACCCTCCTCAAGTCCACGTCGTGCACCCAGCGCCTCACCACCTCTGGATCGCCGGCGTCCCTGCGGAAGTACTGCAAATCCTGGTCCGACGCCCGGGCAAAGAGGGCCACGAGGCTGTCCTCGTCCTCCTTCGTCAACGGGCGCAGCAGAAGCCGTTCACCAGAGGGTAACGTCTTCAACTTACGGTAATTCGCTATCTGCTTCCAAACGTCTGGCATCTTTCCACCTCCCTCAATCACTTGACCGAACCGCTTATCAGCACCTACCGGATCCCAGTTCAGCGATCCTCTCCGCTGAACAACGGTCTCGGATCCACATAATGATCCTGGAAATCCCACGTCTCCTCCGGCAACCCGAGGGCCACGGCCATCAACTGCGTGAAGTATATCACAGGCACCGTCTCCTTCCTGCGGCTCACGCCCGTCTCCCGCTGTGGGTAGTCCAGGTTGAACTGACAGAGCGGGCAGGCCGTGATGATCACGTCGGCATCGTGTTCTCCCGCAGAGTCGACGATGTCCCGGGAGAGCGACTCGGGAACCTCCGGCTCTTTCACGCTCAGATACGAGCCGCAGCACTCGACATTGTACGGGAAGTCGACCGGCTCGGCCCCAAGGGCTCGCACGAGGTCGTGGAGGATTCGAGGATCCTCGGGATCGTCCAGCCCGATCTCCTCGTACGGGCGCAGGAGCAGACAACCGTAGTAGGGAGCGACCTTCAGGCCGGTCAGAGGCCGCCTCACGCGCCTGGAGAGCTCCTCCCACCCCAGATCATCGCGGAGCACCTCCAGAAAGTGAGCCACGTAGACGTCGCCCTCGTACTCCTCCTCGGTGAACCAGTTGATGCGATCCAGCATCTCCTCGTCCCGTTCCAGCAGCGCCTGAGAGCGACGGAGGACGTTGAAGCAGATGGAACAGAGCGTGGTGACGCGGTCCCCGGCCTGCTGGGCCTGATAGAGGATGCGGGTCGGCGCGATAAGGGCCATCGAGTCGTCGAGCATGAGCGGAAAGGTCGCTCCACAGCACTGCCACTCGGGCAGCTCCTCTAGATCCAGTCCGAGGGCCTTTGCCACCGCCCTGCCGGAGCGGTCGTAGTTCTTCGCCTTCGTTGAAAGGGTGCAACCTGGGAAGTAGGGAATGCCCATGAACTCGCTCCAAGATTCAACGGAATGATATGTTGTCACAACGACGGATCGGCCGTTCACCCATCACCGGCCTACCTCATATACTTCCTGCACGCACCGATGATCGCGAGTTGCGGCAACTCCTGCAAGAACTCCGGGGGGAGATCATTGAGATCCAGCTTCGCGACACCTTTGCGCAACGCGATCTGGCGGAGCGCCTCCATCAATCGAGGCAGGTCCACGCCCTTCGGACAGCGGGCGACGCAGGTCAGGCAGGACGCGCAGATCCATATGGTGTTCGTCTCCAGCACCTCCTCCATGCCCAGCTGTGCCATGCGGATGACCTGGCTGGGCAGAATGTCCATCGTGGCCACGATAGGACAGCCCGCACTGCACTTACCACACTGATTGCAGGCCAGGAGGTCCTGTCCGCTGATCTCCTCCACCTGCTGCACAAAGCGTCCCCGTACCTTACGTACCGAAATCTCGGTTCTCATCTTCCTCTCCAGAAACCCACTTTCGCCACCGTGGCCACAAGATTCCTCCCTCGACCCACCCTGCTGCGCCCGCCGCCAGGCCCAGGCCTATGCCCGGGAGTTGACCGCGCGCCTGGCCGAGAGCAGCGTGTTCTGGAGCAACATCGCGATGGTCATCGGCCCCGTGCCTCCCGGAACCGGTGTGATGCAGCCAGCGACCTCCTTCACCGCATCAAAATCGACGTTGCCCATCACCCGATAGCCCTTCTCAGCCGTCTCATCTTTCACGCGGCTCCACCCGACATCGATCACGGCGGCGCCCGGCTTGACCCAATCGCCCTCGACCATGCCCGGCTCGTCGATGGCGGCCACGAGGATATCGGCACGGCGGCTGATCCCGGACAGGTCTGGGGTGTGTGGGTGACAGATATTGAGGGTGGCCCCTCTGTGAAGAAGCAGCATCGCGGTGGGCAGACCAACGATGTTGGTGGGGCCGAGCACCACTGCTTCTCTCCCTTTGATCTCCACGTGGTAGCGATCGAGCAGCTCTATACAGCCCAGAGGCATACAGGGCACGAACGCAGGCTCAACGCCCTGCATCGTCAGGCGGGCGATGTTGACCGGGTGAAAGCCGTCCACGTCCTTCTCAACTGCGATGGCCGCCAACGTCGCATCTTCGTCGAGATGGTCCGGAAGAGGGAGCTGCACCAAGATGCCGTGCACCTCTGGGTCCGCGTTCAGCTGTGCTATCTCGGCCATCAAACCAGCCTGATCGATGTCCTGGGGCAGGTGGCACCCAAAGGCGCGCATCCCGGCCTGCTCACACTGTCTCTCCTTCATCGTGATATAGGTCTGCGACGCCGGATCCTCCCCCACGAGCACGGTCGCCAATCCGGGCACCACCCCATGCCCGTCCTTCAACCGCTTGACCTCGGCCTCGACCTCCTCGCGGATGGCGGCCGACGTCGCCCTACCGTCCAGCAGCTCTGCCGTCATACTTCCTCCCGTGTGGAACGTGGGTGACCTGCCCTACGCGGTCAGCTGAATCAGCCCATAGCCCGGGGGATCAAGACTCAGGAGATGGGGAATCGTCCCCTGGGGGACTGCCCAATCCCCGTCAACGGCCTGGATCTTGGCGATCCAGGTCGTGGAGATTGGGCTCCTCGCTCCCGAGCTGAATCACGATCCCGCCAGGCAGAAGTCAATACCTCGAACAACTCCGCTTACCAGATCCCGCCTGTCTGTCAGGTTACAGACGTAAGTACGAATCGGTGTAGATGATCTCGTTCTGCAGGATCTGAACCGTCTTCCAGACCGCCTCCTGCTCCGGGTCATCCAGATCGAAGTCGGTCGGCTGAGGATCTTCCATCGCCGCGATACGATCGTACAACTTGACCAACGACTCGCCCAGCGGTGTGGAGTCGTCCCGCTCCTCGACGATGCGAATGAACTCCATCAGATCCTCGTCGAAGGGATCCGCGATGATCATGTCGATCCCGGCGCCCATGATCATCACCTGATAGACCCGATTGAGCAACGGGCGCAGCTCGTACGGCACGGCATTGGAGACGTTGGAGAGCCCGGCGTTCGTCTTCGGCGCCGGGTCCCAGGCATACTTGAGCGTGCGGACCGCTTCCACGAACTCGGGGCAGTACTCCTGGCACCCGGAGACCGTAAGGACCAGAGGGTCGATGATGAAATCCTCCATCGGAAAGTCTATCTCCAGCATACGGGGTATCAGCTTCTCGATGGCGATGGTGACGCGCTCATCGGCGCTGACCGGTATCATGCCAGACTCCATGGTGAGTCCAATCAGCCGCGTGTTGTACTTCTTGGCGACCAGGGGGACTTTCTCCAGTGACTCCTCCTTGGCAGAGACGGAGTTGATGATGGGCTGGGCCTTCGAGACGACCTGGCAGGCGGCCTCGATGGCCTCCAGGTTGGTGGTGTCGAAGACCAGGGCAACATCCACCACTTCCTCCACGGTCTCAACCAGCCAGGGAAGGATCTCCGCACCCTCCGACTTCTGGGGGCCGATGTTCAGATCCACGGCACTCGCGCCGGCCTCCACCTGACGCACCGCCATGTCCTGGAAGAACTTGCCATCCCGCGACTCGACAGCTCGCGCCACACTGGGAGAGACAATGTGGATGTTCTCACCGATTATGTACATCGTTATTCCTCCTCATCTATGGATTACGCCTTTCACGCTTCAACAGTAGGGCTACAGACGGGTTGCAGCAAAGATCAACGCCGCCCGTCAGGCAGAATCTCCTCGGCAATCTCTCGTACAGCTTGATACAGCTCGGTCTCGTCAGGCATTTCCACCAGCGGTCGCCCCGTGAACTCAAACTCCGCCATCGCTGACTCCTCGGGCACGGTGCCCACCAGCTCCAGCTCAGTCTCCTCGATCGCCTTGATGAGCGGTTGGGGGATGGCCTCGATACCTTCGCGCCCATCACTCCGCAGTCGGTTGAGGACCAGGCAGACCCGACCCACCCCGATGTCCAGTTCGGGCACCATCTCCTGCATGCGCTTGGCGGTGATCAGGCCCCGTTGGGTGGGGTCGGTCACCAGCAGGAGGAGATCGACATCCCTGGTCGTGCGCCGACTGAGATGCTCCATCCCCGCCTCGTTGTCGATCACGACATAGTCGTACTGCTTCTCCAACCGGTCGAGGATCACCCGCAGCATCTGGTTAGCCGCGCAGTAGCAGCCCGGCCCCTCCGGACGTCCCATGGCGAGAAGATCGACCCGCTCACCCTCCACCAGGGACATCTGAATCTGATAGTCGAGATAGTCCTGCTTGCTCATCCCCCCCGGCATCGCCCCAGCGAGAGCTCCGCTGGTCTGAACCTGTTCGAGCATCTCCTCCCGAATCTCACCGACCGTCTGGTAGAGCTCCATCCCGAGGACGAAATGGAGGTTGCTGGCCGGATCGGCGTCTATGGCAAGGATAGCACCGGATCGCTCCTCCACCAGGTAGCGAATGAGGAGAGCCGCGACTGTGGTCTTGCCCGTCCCCCCCTTGCCAGCCAATGCGATTGTTGTGGTCATCATTCCTCTCTAGCCCAGCATATCCTTCACCGACGGGAACTTGTCCATGTCCGTGTGAGGCAGGAACAAGGCAGCGTTGAACTCATCGAAGAAGGTATTGTCGGCCGACAGCTCCAGATACGTCATCATCTCGCCAACTTCCGCTACCTGCTTCCGCTTCTCTCGAGATATGAGGGCCATGTACGCTCCACGCACCGACGTATTGCCCAGGAAGTGGAAGCTGTCATAGGGCATATCGGGGAGCAACCCGATCTGGATCGCCTTCTCGACGTTGATGTACTGACCGAAAGCCCCTCCAACGAGCACGCGCTCGACGACGTCCAACGTCAGCCCGACGCTCCGAGCGAGGATGGAGAAACCGGCGTAGATGGCCGCCTTGGCGCGCATCAGGTTGTTGAGATCGACGTTGGTGATGACGATATCCCGACCGGTCTCGGTCTCATCGCTCCAGGCAATGACGTATTCGGCTCCGTGCTCGCCGGCCCTCACGCGGTCGGTGCCCAGCTCGAGATCGACGTTGCCACTCTTGTCGATCACACCAGCGATGAACATCTCCGCCATCAATGAGATCAGACCGGAACCGCAGACCCCGCGCGGCCTCTCCTCGCCGATGACGCGGTACGTCGTCTCGTAGGTCCGGGGATCCACCCAGACCTCCTCGATGGCACCAGCCGTAGCACGCATTCCATCAACGACGCCGGCACCCTCGAAAGCCGGGCCCGCCGAACAGGCGCACGCGATAAGCCAGGTACAGTCGCCCAGCACCATCTCCCCATTGGTCCCCACGTCCACGAACAACGTCAGCTCCTCGTCTTTGTCACACATCCCGGAGCTGACCACGCCAGCCGTGATATCCGCGCCAACGTAGGAAGCGATGCCGGGAAGGCAGTCGATGGTCGCTGCCGGATTGATGTTCAGTCCGATCTCGTGAGCCTGAAACGTAGGCAGATGATTGACGACGGTGATGAACGGCATCAGGCGAATGGTCTCCGGGGGAATCCCGGCGAAGAGATGAAGCATGGTGCTGTTACCGGCGACGACAGCCTTATAGATCTCGTCGGTGCTGATGCCGCGCTCCTCGGCCGCCTGCTGGAGCAGGGTGTTGAAGGTCTCCAAGACCAGATGCTGGAGCTCCACCAGGTTATCCTCGCCCTTCGAGGCATAGATGATGCGCGAGATGACGTCCTCACCACGGGCGATCTGACCGTTGTAGTCGGCCTTCTGCGACATCACCTCGCCGCTGATCAGGTCGACCAGCCAGACGACGTTGCTGGTGGTGCCGATGTCCATCGCCACGGCCCAGAGGCTCTCCAGGCGCTCCCCGGCCAGCACGTCGATCAGGCGAGGCGGCCCTTCGGGACGGTGCCAGCTATCCAACTCGATCACCGCGGTCACGGTCCAATCGCCCTCGCGGAGGGCCGGCCCCAGCCTGCGTAACACGGGCAGGGAGGCCTGGATGTCTCGCAGGTCGTAGCGTCGGGCTAGCTCGCGCTGAAGGCGGGACCAATCGTCCGTTTGGTCCTGGAGGCTGGGCGGATCGAGGGTGACGACGTACTTGCGCAGCGGCTGATCGTGCACGCTGTACGGGAACGGCAGCCCCACCTTCGCCGCCCGCTTGCTCATCCCCAGGTGTCGCTCGATCCTCTCCTGGGGCGGCACGGTGACGACGAGGTCCCCCTCGACAGCGGTCTGACAGGCAAGCGCAAACCCCGCCGCCACGTCATCGGGCGAGAGACGCTCGGTGGAGTGTCGACGAACCGGGCCCTCCTCCACAATCACAGCGCAGCGACCGCAGCGTCCCTGACCGCCACAGGGCATATTGACGTCCACACCCGCCTCCCGGGCGGCATCACTCAGGAGTGTACCGGTGTCGACCTCAGCCTCGCGGTCAGCAGGGAGGAACTTCACTCGGCAGGTTGCCATGGCATAAACCTCGGTAAGCTGGTAGATTCGTAGGTTGGTCCGTCGGTCAGCAGGGACGATCGATCTACCGATATCCCAGTCTACTGGTCCACCAGCTCACTCCGCGCTTCCAACGTACGGTAGGCGGGCAGACCGAGAGTTGTGTCTGGGTCTCCCAACCAGACACAACCGCAGGTCGTGCCAGCACTAGTCGGCGCTCCAGATCTTCAGGTAACTGGTCAGGTCGACCGCCTCCCGCGGACCGACCAAGATCTCCCAGTCGGGCAGCTCCTCCTCGAGCTCGCCAAGCAGAACCGCCACGTGCCCGGGGATGATCAGCTTGCGGTGGTCGACTCTGTCGGCCATGTTCGTCATCCGAACAGCCTTGGCGATGCGCTCCGCGTCAAACTCGCCAGCGGCCCACGCCGTGAGAACGCTCATGCCCTCCGCGTCCGCTACCAGCAACCAGGACGGGATGCCACTGCCGTCGACCTCATTCGCCACCGAGAAGTAGGTGATGGAGAAGTTGGTGGTGACCATCAACGGCGAATCCAGGCCAGGGTCGTTGATCTCGTAGACACCAGGCTCGACCTGGATGGGCTCCTGCGGGTTGGTGTAGATATTGGCGCGGAGCACCAGGAGGGGGTAGGCCGTGGCAGGACTGAAATGATCGAGCACCACAAACCCAGCATACTTGGCGATGGCTTGAGTTGCGGCCACGGGCGCCATAGCCGGTTCATCGACACACTCGGTGGGGAAGTTGATGATGGGGAAACCCAGAGGGCGGAAGTTCTTCTCGATCGCCATACGCCGAATCAGGGTGTTCAAGGCCAGCGCCGAGCGCAGATCCCGCGCTCCGGGGTCAAGCACGACCCTGTCGACGCCCGCATCCTTCACCTTCTTCACGAGATCAGTAAGACTGCTCAGCGTCTCAGCACGGACTGCCATCGGCGCCTGGTGCTCTTTGGCCATAGCGGCGAAAGGCTCCCAGTTTTCAGCGTTGGCTCCATAGATCAAGGGCTGCGTGTCGCCAGCGACCTCCAGGCCTCTCGCCATGACATCTGGGTCGTCAGCAATGAGGATCAGAGGAACCTTAGCGGTGTTAAGGACGGCTTCCACAGCGTCGGCAAAAGCGTCACCCGAGCCCGTGGCATGGACCGCCATGCCGTCGAGGCTCAACTCCATGCCGACGTACTCGACGGTGTATGACATCGCCTCGTCGGTCTGTGCCCTGATCTCATCCAAAGGCTGGTCATCGTAGACGCGGATGAAAATCCCGGCCGGGTTGTAGAAACGCTTCTCGTGGCGGAACAGCACGATCTCGTTTCCGGCCTCCGCCTTGCGCCCGTTGGCGGACAACGTCACCAGTCGAATCGGCGGTGCACTGGACTCCGCGAGCTTCTCCCGCGCCTCGTCAGAGACGTACGGGCAGTCGTCCAGATCGGCTTGCTTGGCCGCCAGCTTCATGGCGAAGGCGAGGCAAGTAGGATAACCGCACTCCTGACAGTTGGTCTGAGGCAGAAGCTTGTAGATCTGAATACCGGAAAGTGCCATTTTTGTTCTCTTTCTCCTTTACACCGATCAGGCACGTGTGCGCCAGGCGACGCGGTACGTCTGGAACGTCCTCGGTTCGCGCGTCAGCCCTGGCGCAAAGGCACCTGGATCACGTTCTACGCCTCACCCCACAGTTCATCCAGCACGTTGTGCATGCGCCTGACCGTCTCTGGGTGGCGAAGCACCAGGATGTCTGCGGCGGATTCGACCAGGGCAGCAGCTGTGACCGTCTCCCAGTTGACCGCTCTTTCTTCCCAGTCGCCCCAGGCTTCGGGCACGTCCTCGTCCACCTTGGCCTCCTTCTGGCGCCAGGCTTCCTTGCCAACGATGACGATCATCGGCAGCTGCGTCATGGTATCACCCTGCAACGCTGCCAGCCGCAGCCGCTCCATGACGGAATAGCCGTACTCCATGCCATAGCCGACACCGGCGCAGGTCGGATCCATCAGGATCTGATCGAGCGGCAGTCCCATGTCGCTAATGAGGATGTTGAGCTGTTTTGCCAGGTTGACGTCCATCGCGGTACTGGCGATCACCAGCTGGTTGTGGGCAAGCGCCGCCGCCACAATGGTGCGATAGTTCTTCTCCTCGCACAGCCCCAGCACAAGTCGCTCCCCAGAGGCCACCTCGGCGACCGGAACGAGCAGCTCATTATCCGCCTCTACCTGCCCGGGGCCGAGCACGATCAACGGAAGCCCCGTCGCCTGTAGCACGTCCCGAACGATGGTGCGGACTCTCTCCGGTGTGTTCGGCTCCCCATTGGCGTCCTGAAGGCTGAGTTGAAGAGCGATCAAGTCCGCGCCTCTCTCCTCCGCTGCTTTCGCCCACTCGGCGGGGTCATCCATCACATCGCCCCAGGCCTGAAGCAGGATCGGTGACCAGTCCTCAGGTTTCTTGTCCTGAATCTCGATGGCAATCGCCGGACGGTGACCGACGTCCCCCTCGAAACCAAGGAAAGGCAGGGTGGTCTGACCGCCAACGGTGACGGTCTCACTCCGGGTGCCGCCGTCGGCCTCGGTGGCACCGAGCGTGATCTCACGGACCTTGCCGGTCCAGTTCTTCTTGAGGACCTCTACATCGGTCTCCTTCTCCTCGCTCCAGGGTGGCACCTCGCGTCGAGGACGCTTGACCGCAGGCTTGACCTCCTCCGCTTCTCTTTCCTCGGCTTCGGGCTCGGCAGGTTCCCCGACCTCTGGCGCTGGCTCCTCCTCCACCTTCTCGGTCGGGGGGGCAGGCGCTTCCGGCGCCCTGCGGACAGCGGCGGTCGAACCATCACCGCCCAGTTCTTGCAGGGCGGCTATCATCGCATCTCGGAACCGATCGATGACGATGCCCGCGGTCATCTGCGCCAGCTCCTGGACATCGACGCCCTCCAGCGCCCAGGCGCCCACCTCCGGGGCAGGCTCGGGTGCTGGGGCTGCTTCCTCGGGTTCAGGTGCCGGCGGGGCCTCCTCAGCAACAACCTCTTCTTCCGGCGCCTCCTCCGGTACCTCAACCTTCTCCTCAGGCTCTTCGGGCTTCCGCTCCTTCACCTTCGGTTCGGCTTCCGGCGCTGCAATGCCCTCGATCTCCTCGGGTGCCACACCGACCCCCCTCTCGCGGGGATGCATCGGGCCCATGTCGAGAACGGGGTGATCCTTCTCGTGCACCCAGTCGACGAGCTTATCCACGGTGGTCACCGTGCTCCCGTCGGCGATGCGGTCGATCAGGTCGGGAATGCCCTCTCGCTCGGCCACGTCCTGCAGCTCTTCGGACATCGATTCCTTGAGGAACTTGGACATCCACACGATGCGCTTGAAGCCCCCATCGGCCTTGATGAACTTGGGGCTGGTCATGTAGTACTTGCCGATCCCCATGACGCCCGGCGTCTGCACGCCGCCTCCGGCCATCCCAGCAAGGGTGGAGAACTTCATACCAGCCGGGGTCATGTCCGGGTCCTCACGACTGATGACGATGGCACCCTCCACCTCCGGGACGTAGACCATGATGCACTCGAAGCAGCCGCACGAGGTCATCGGGTTCTCCATCATCGAGTACAGGGCAACGTTCTCCACCGTCCCCTGCGAGTTGTTCCTGGCCGTGTCCTGGGTGCCAGTCCAGTAACCGAGCTCCGGATCGAGGCACTCGCCCTTGGGGATGGGCTGGTTGGGACCGGTGGGGTTGATACGATTCGAGGCCTTGCAGTCGAGCCAGTTGTACGCACCACACAGCCCAAGGCGCTCAGGGGTAACGACGCACACGTGAGTCGGGGCGAAGGACTGACAGAGCGTGCAGTCGTAGAAGGTATCCACCGATCCGTCTGTCATATCGGCCAGGCGTTTGTTGCGGAACTCGAAAGCTTTCCGCGCTTTGGCCAACCACTCCGCGTGGAGATCCGGGTCGGTGATGATCGTGACCTGAACCTTGTCCACGATATTGCCGAAGTCCGCGTGGAAGCGAGCGTGGTAGACCTTGCCGAAGTGCTCCAGGTCGAAGCCCTTCTCCGCTGCTTTCTTCGAAATGCGAATCCAGGCGATATCTCGCTGACCGATGTGCTGGATACCCGAGCCGGCATTGGTGAAGTCGTGGATCTGGCGCTCGAGCACCGGCTCGAAGTCCTCCTCCATCTCGCGGCCGGCCACCTCCACGAGGATGCCCAGATCCATCGAACCGCCCTCTTCCACGGTGTCCATCCCGGGTCCGACGACCTCGATCTTGCCGTCCTCGACCTCGTCCATGGGCCGCATGGTCAGGTACTCGAAGGCGCGGCTGCCCTTACCGCCGAACTCGATGCGCATATCGGCGCGGCGGACGACCTCGCCCTCAAAAGCGGAGCCATAGGCTATTGGCACCGGCACCTCGGTGATGCGCACCTTGACCCCGCGCACCTCGACGGCCTTCTGCACCAGCCTGGCCGCTCGCTCCGTGTCGTCCTTGCCCGCGATTTCGTTCCAGGGCATGGAGATGACGTGCTCATACCTGGTAACGCCCGTGGGCCGAATCTCCGGGATAACCGTGTCCGCGATGGTGGGGAAGCCGTAGGAGATAGCCCCCGCGGCGGCCGCGTACTTGAGGTCATCGACCTCACCAAGGGCGAGGACAAAGGCGAAGACACGGTATTTGTTGTAGAGGAGGATCCTGCGCCAGTCGCCAGCGCTCATGCCACCAAACGTCAGCGCTGAACGAGTTGCAAAGCCCAGGGCGTAGATGGCGGAGAGGGTATCCCTGCCAAAAGGAACGATATAGGTGTCGTACCCCATCTCCACCCCTTCCTCATGCAGCTGGTCGATGATGGACCGACCGTTGACGTTGCCGGAGAGGAAGATGAGGATGCTGCGCTGCTGCAGCTCGCGTACGATACTTACGGCAGCCTCGTTGCTGCGAGCCTTTCCAACGATGGCCGCGAAACCGGGCATCCGCCCGTCCACCAGCTGAATGCCCCAGGATCGCAACTGGATGTCATCGATGGGACCATTGAGATGGCCATCCCCAGAGAAGTCAGGGTACTCCGTGCTGCCCGCCAGCTCCAGACCGGGATAGGGCTCCGGCTCCTGGCCCAGGCTGAAGCGAATTCCCTCGATGGCCTCCGCCGCCAGCAGCGTGGCCTGGCCGCTGTCCAGCGTCTCGCCCAGGTAAGGCACCCAGTGGGCGCCATCCGGCACCGGGTGCAGGAGCTTCTTCGCCCGCTCGATCACCGGCTTCAGATCACCCAACGTCTCCACTTCGTGTTCGAGCATCCCGTACGTCACCGGCAGGTAGTAGGCCGTATTTGGGAAAGCTACCGGTGTATCGGCTCCTTTGTCGGCAATGGCACGATCAAGCAGGGCCTCCGCCTCGGCCACGATAGCGTTGGCACCGCGCGTCGCTCGCGTCGCGATATACTTTGACATAACCTTCCCCCTAAGTCCCTGCGCTTCCGCTGTCCGCCAATTCTCGCGTGGCGCCGTAGATGGCCTCCATCCGCTCCTCCATGGGCAGCTCGAGCAGCTCCGGCATACGCCGGTCGCCGCTCTTGCCCCACTTGGAGGGATCGTAGGCGTCCAGACCCAGCGCCTCCCGCTTCCGATCGATGTGTTCAATCGCCCGCCGGACGATCTCCTCCTTCTCCATCACGAACTCCAGCCTGCCGCCGATCTTCTCCTCCCAGCCTTCGCTCAGGATCCCGGTCACCCTCTCGCTGCCGGAGACAGGATCTCGGGCACCCATGATCACGTAGGCACCAGAGGCGACGCAGTAGGTGGCAATGGAGATCGCCTTCTCGCTCATCCACTCCGGCGCCATGCCGACGGCTGGGATATCGGCGATGTCCTCGCCAAGGCCCGTCTCGGTCGCCATCTGTGAGAGAACGGTGAGGATGCGGGAGTTATCGACGCAGGACCCCATATGGAGCACGGGCGGGATCCCAACTGTCTCGCAGACCTCACGCAGGCCAGGGCCGGCCAACTCCAGAGCGGTCTCGGGAGTCATATAGCCGAGCTTCGCGCTGGCGATCGCGCCGCATCCGGTCTCGACGACGAGGATGTCATTCTTGATGAACTCGGTGACCACATAGTTGTGGAGCTCGTCGTGACAGACACGGGTGTTGTTGCAGCCGATGTTCGCCACCACACCGCGGATGCGACCGGCCTGAATGGCATCGTTGAGCGGACGGAGGGACCCTCGATAGGCCCCCCCCAGAGCGTAGTCAATGTACTCGTGGGAGAAACCGGGCACCATGGGAGTGTGGACGTCGGGAATCCGGGTCTCTCCTCGCTCAGGATAGCGGTCAATCGCGCGGCGTACGATCTTCTTGGCGATGTCCAGCGCCCGCGTCTCGTCAAACTCGATGTGCGTGGCACCCTCGATCTTCGCCTTCGCCGAGGTCGTGATCAGATCGGTGTGGAACCGATCTGCCAGAGGCGACAGGCCCTGCATGATGCACTGGATGTCGACCACCATCGCCTCCACCGCCCCGGTGAGGAGTGCAAGCTCCTGCTGGAGGAAGTTGCCGGCCAGGGGCACGCCCTCTCGCATCAACGTCTCGTTGGCGGTGCAACAGATGCCTGCCAGCTGAATCCCTTCTGCCCCTTTGCTCCTGGCATACTCGATCAGCTCCGGATCCAAAGAAGCCGCCACGATCATCTCCGACAGGGTGGGCTCGTGGCCGTGAATGATCACGTTGACCTTGTCCTCCCGCAGCACGCCCAGGTTCGCGTCGGTCAGGACCGGGGCGGGGGTGCCGAAGAGGATGTCCGACAGGTCGGTGGCCAGCATTGACCCGCCCCAGCCGTCACCCAGCGCACATCGCAGCGCGTGGTCGAGGATGTGCTCCGCCTCCTGGTCGTTCCCCACGTGGGTGCGGTGCAGCATCTCGACGATCTCGCGGTCGATGCTGCGGGGCTCAATCCTCTCCTCGCGCCAGATCTCCTGCCGTGCTTCTGGAGCGCGCTTCAGGTAGAGAAGCCCTCCCTGGCTCTTGCCAAACTCCTCCAGAGCCGCCAGCGCGACGTCCCGGGCGATCTCCTCGGTCGACCGCTGGTCGCCATCCTCGTCCACCGTATCGACGTCCAGGTATCCGGCCACCTCCATCAGCTTGTGGGGATCGCGCACCCCATAGTCGGGCGCATGCCCTTCCACGGCCTCCAGTAAGGTGTAGGCCAGGTCACGGCCGTGGTCCGAGTGCGCCGATGCGCCAGCGGCCACCATACGCCCGAAGTTGCGGGCGACGACGGTATCTATTGTTGCTCCGCAGACGCCACGATCCGTCTTCCCAACCAGGCGGCATGGACCCATCGAGCAGTTCTTGCAGCACAGCCCTTGGGAGCCGATGGGGCAGGCTTTGATCTCATCCGCCCGCGAGAAACAGGTCTCCATGTCCAAATCGCAGGCGCATTCCAGGAGGGCGATCGATGCCCTGTCCTGGCTGGCCTCTTCCGGCGTGCGTGTCTTTTTTCTCGCCATGTTTGTTTCCTATCCTTCCTAGTATTTTCGGAACTCGCCCGACATCTCCAGATCGATCCGATTGGTCTTGGTCGTCCGGAAACTGAGGTCCTTCCATTGCGGGTCTCGACGCTTATCCGCGGGCTGAACCAGGACGGGCATCTCGCCCTCACCCACGGGATAGCCGGCCTCCGCCAGGGCTTTCTCGACAGCCTCAACGTCCGCCTTTCCGTCCGCCCAGGTCACCAGGACCTGCTTCCAGGCGGAGCTAGCGTAGACATCTTCTACACCCTCCAAGTCAACAAGCGCATCACGCACCTTGAGCACGTGATGATCAGCCCAGAGTGTGGGCACATCCAGGACCACCTTCTCCATCGTCTCACTGCCTCCTTTGTAATCAATTGACCATTGCGGCCGATTCCGTTTGATCCATCTTCATAGAGCTGCTTTCCACAACCGCCGTATGCGGCACACAGCGAGCGTGGAAAGCGGCCCTAACAGTTAGGTACATTGGTAGATTGGTACGCTGGTGTGTCGGCTTACCGATCTACCAGTTTCCCAATCTACCAATTCGCCGTCCTATCGGCTACGACAGGCCGATAACCTCTCCGGTCTCCACGTCGATGTCGATATCCGTGAAGACCGGGCGGGTGGGCAACCCGGGCATCGTGCTCATCGTACCGCAGAGCGGAAAGATGAACCCAGCACCAACGCTGGCTCTGACATCCCTGATGGGCAACGTCCAGCCGCGCGGCGTCCCTTTGATGCTCGGATCGTGCGTGAACGAAAGGTGGGTCTTTGCCATACACAGCGGCAGATGGCTCAACCCCATCTCGGTGAACTGCTTGATCTTGGCCTCAGCCTCGTCCGTGTAACTTACGTCCTCGGCACGGTAGATCTCGGTGGCGACGGTCTCGATCTTCTCCTTGATCGACATGTCATCCTCGTACAGGAAGCGGAAGTTGTTCTCCTCCTCCTCGATGGCCTTAACCACGGCCCGGGCGAGGTCCGCGCCGCCCTCGCCGCCCTTGGCCCAGACCTCACTGACGACGGCGTCGTAGGCACCCGTCTCCCTAGCGTGCTCGCGGATGAGCGCCAGCTCGGCCTCGGTGTCGGTGGTGAAGCGGTTGATGGCCACAACGACGGGGACACCGAACTTGGTCGCGTTCTCGATATGCTGCAGGAGGTTGGGCAGCCCTTTCTCCAACAGCTCCAGGTTTTCCTCGGTATAGGCCTTGCCCAGCGGTTTGCCCGCCACGACCTTGGGGCCACCGCCGTGCATCTTGAGCGCGCGAACCGTGCAGACCAAGACGACGCAGTTGGGAACCAGCCCGCTGACACGGCTCTTGAGGTTCATGAACTTCTCCATCCCGCAGTCGGCACCAAAGCCGGACTCCGTGACCACGTACCCCTCCGGTCCCGCCAGCTTGAGCGCGATCTTGTCGGCCATGATGGAGCTGTTGCCCTGAGCGATGTTGGCGAACGGCCCGGTGTGGACGAACGCAGGGCTTCCGGCCAACGTCTGCATCAAGTTGGGCATGATGGCGTCCTTGAGCAGGACCGTCATCGCACCGGCCACGTTGAGGTCCTCGGCGGTGAGAGGTTCGATCGGTTTCCGCGCGTGGGTCAGTCCGCCCGTCTTGCTCGTGGCGAAGATGATGCGCCCCATCCGCTCCCGCAGGTCAGCAAGGCTGCTGCACATACCCAGGGCGGCCATGATCTCGGAAGCGACGGTGATGTCGTATCCCGTCTCACGGGGATGCCCATTGGCCTGGCCACCAAGGCCCACGACGATGTCGCGCAGGACCTTGTCGGACACGTCCACGACGCGGTTCCACTGGATGGAGTGAGGATCGATGTTGAGGCGGAACATCCGCTCCTTATCCGCATCGCTCAAATCAGAGGGCCGCTCTGACTCAATGCCCAGCTTCTCCAACCGCATGCGCATAGAGTCAGTATACTCGTCGTCCGGGCAGAGCATCTTAGCCAGGAAATCGGTGCTCCACTGACGCTCCTTCATGATGCGGTTGTCGATCGCGGCTGCCAAGAGGTTGTGCGCAGCCCCGACGGCGTGGATGTCGCCGGTCAGGTGAAGGTTGAAATCCTCCATCGGGACGACCTGGGCATATCCTCCACCGGCCGCGCCGCCCTTGATGCCAAACGTAGGCCCCTGCGAGGGCTGGCGAATGCACGTGAAGACCTTCTCCCCGATGTAATCCAGGCCCTGGCTGAGGCCGACGGTGGTCACCGTCTTGCCCTCGCCCAGCGGGGTGGGTGTGATGGCGGTCACGTCGATGTACTTGCCGTTCTCTCGATCTGCGAACTTCTCAAGCACATCGACGTGGACCTTAGCCTTCCATTTCCCAAAGCGGTCAATGTCATCCTCGGAGAGGCCAACGCTCTTGGCCACCTCGACGATCGGGAGCAGCTCAGCCAGGTGAGCGATCTCGATGTCACTGGGAACGGGGTAGACTCTTTCGACAGGCATGCCTTCCTCCTTATGATAATGGTGGGTTGACGTATGTAGAAAGCCAAACCCGGACAAGGTCCGGGGTACTACCCTGAGTTGATTGTGTGACGCTCCGGCATCCGGTGGCCCTCCTGCGAGAGGCACGTGTCAAGCGCGTCTTCAACCGCCTGACGCATGAGCTCACCGGCGATCTGAATAAGCGGCTCCCCCAAGCTCGGATCGACGCGCATGGCGGCCGAACAGGGGGAGTGATGGTGCAACAGCCCCGCCTGCTGAACAGCCTCGTCCACATCCGTCCCGATCAACTCGCGGGCCACGGCGCGTGCAGATCCACACGCGGTGTCCCGCTTCACCTCGATATCGGTGATCCTGCCGGTCTCACACACCATGTGAAGCACCGGCCGACCGAAGTGACGAGCAAACTCAGCGATGCAGGGGTCATCGTACGACACCCGGTGCTCGCGAAGGTTGTAGCTGTCCTGGGTCAGAGAGCAGAAGGGCTTGGGAAAGACGGCGGTCACGCCTGCTTCCGCGAGCTGAGAGTGGAGCTGTGAAGCCAGGCCATCGGGCAGCCAGGCCGCATTGTCGGCCGGGACAATCACCGAACGGGCACCGGTCAGCTGGACGACGCTCGGGACGAGCTGGGCCAGGCCGGCAACCTGCCCGAGAGAAAGAACCAGATGGGCACCGGGAAGATCCAGGGGGAGGAATGTGCGCGGCGCATCCACGATGGGCGGGAGATCAGAAGGTGCTCGCCAGGCATCCACGGACCAGGAGGTAGGCGCAAAACGACGAATATGCTCGAGAATGCGCTCTCCATAGTGGCCCTGGTGAAGAACGAACAGGCGCAACCCCGAAGGCCCACGGCCCTGCAAGCTCAGCGGCTCAACGATCTCCTCCAGCAGATCGCTAACCTGACGGCTCTCCTTCATCTGTTGGTAGAATATGGAGATGCGGTTGTCGTCCGGGGTTAGCCCGATGATCTTGGCATGGGAGGCACGGGCCAGGCTCTTCGTAACCAGCCGGCGCTGTTCCTCAGCGCCTTCCGCCTCGATGATGATGACGTCAGGGGCAGCGTCAGACAACTGATCAAAGGCGTCGGGTCCTACGAGGGCCGTGCCGACGACGCTGATATCCGATTGACCAGAAAGGAGACTCTCAACCCCTTGCGCGAAGAGGGGCTGGCTTGCGAGGATGAACACCCGTCTAGTAGGCATAGTCCTTTGCTATACTGACTCCCGGTCAGTAAACCACCGCACCATATTATACGCCCCGCGCAGCCTTTGTCTATAGCCCAAATGGGCTATCCCCCTCGTAGAAATAGCCCAATTGGGCTAGCCTCTACCTCCTGTCGTCCAGGCCCTACAACCCCTGGAGGGCAACCCAGTTCCTGGCCGTGCCCTTGGCGACCTATCCCCGCGGCAGCAGAATGAAACGTCGATTCCAGAGGGAAGCGCGACCGGCTCCTCAGAGAGGACGTCAGTCAAAGCGGTCTGGGAGACAGACCAGCCCCTGATCCACGGCGTACGCCGCGGCCTGGGTTCGATTATGGACGTTCAGCTTGGCGTAGATGCTACGCAGGTGATTCTTCACCGTGTTGCGGGCGATGCCGAGCTCGTCACCTATCTCACGATTCGTGAAGCCCTCCACCACCAAGGCCAGCACTTCACATTCGCGCTGCGAGAGCACGTCACTGGCCTTCGGTTCCGGGACCGGACGGCTTCGCCGCGCCAGCTGGTTGAAGAGCTTGCCCGTCATCCCCCGCGACAGGGGAGCCTCTCCCTGCCCCACCCGCCGCAGCTGTTCGAAAAGCTCCTCGGGCTGAAGGTCCTTCAGCAGATAGCCGTCGGCGCCGTACTTCACGGCGGTGGCCAAGTCCTGCTCATCATCGGAGACGGTGAGCATGACCACCTTCACCGCCGGCATCTGGGCTTTGATTCGGCGGGTGGCCTCCAGGCCATCGCACTCTGGCATATTGATGTCCATGAGGACCAGGTCCGGGTGCAGCTCCCGGGTCTTCTCGACGGCCTCCAGCCCGTCCTGTGCCTCCCCCACCACATCGAAGTCGGGCTGGACGTCGACAAGCCGAATCAATCCCTTGCGAAAGAGCAGATGATCATCGACCAGCACAATGCGCAGCGGGGCCATGTAACCGGGAGTCTCGATTCATACATATTGAGGCGAGGAACTATCGGCCTCGCCTCAGCCAGCACAACACGAAGGCACGTACGCGATATGATACCATACCATCGGCGCCGGTCAACTCAAGGCATGCGGGGTGGTCTCCGCGCGCCTCCTCACCGAAGCGATCGAACGATCATGCTTGCTTGCTCCGTCGCCTCGCTTGCCGCTCGGCCGCTTCCAACACGTTACGCATGAGCATAACGTTGGTCATCGAGCCGGTGCCGCCCGGCACGGGGGTGATGGCCCCGGCCACCTTTTTCACCTCGTCGAAATCCACATCGCCGACCCAATTGCCGTTCTTCTTGTTGAAGCCAAAGTCGATGACAACAGCACCCGGCTTGACCATCTCGGCCTTGATCAGCTCAGGTACGCCGACGGCCACGCACAGGATGTCGGCCTCTCGCGTCACCTGGCCCAGAGGCCGGGTATGGGAGTGGCATAAGCTTACGGTGGCGTGGTGCTGCATAAGCAAGAAGGCCATGGGGCGGCCCACGATGTTGGACCGTCCAACGACGACGGCGTGGGCTCCGTCGATCTTGATCCCCGCACGCTTCAGCATCTCCAAGCCTCCGAGCGGGGTGGCGGGAACCAGGTAGTTCTTGGACTCCGACTCTCGACCCACGGGAGGTGCCTGGGCGAGCCGTCCCGCATTGATGGGGTTGACGCCATCCGCGTCCTTCTCCGGCCTGATGGCCGCCTTGATGGCGATGTCGTCGATTCCACGCGGCAGCGGTTCCTGGACCATGATGCCGTGGACGCTGCTCTGTGCGTTGAGGCGGGTGATCACATCCATGATCTCTTCCTCGTCAGCGGTCTCAGGCAGCGCGTGCAACACGAAGTTCATCCCCGCGCCCTCGAACGAGCGCTTGATCATCTTGGCGTAGCTCACGGAGGCGGGATCCTGCCCGGCACGAACCACGGCGATGGTGGGTGCATACCCATGCCGGGTCTCGAACTCGGCCACCTCAGCGACGACCTCCTCTCTCGCTTCCTCAGCCATCGCACGGCCATCGAGAATCCGTGCCCGCTGGACTTCTTCTTCCTGTGAGTCCAAGTGAGACCTGAGAATGCCAACCCACTCATCCACCTCTATCGCCGCGACCTCGTCGCTCCACGCGTCTAAGACACGCTCATCCGAGCGGATCGCGTCTACAAAGGCTGCCACCCTCTCGTCTTCCCCGCCGTCCGTGCTGACGTAGGCGAGGGTAGCCTTGGTCAGCAAGGAGTTGGCGGTCTGCCTACCGAAAGCTTCGATCAAGCGAGGCTTTATCTTGGCGTCAATGATCTCTTCAATGTCCATGTCTACGCCTCCCTCTGCCCTTAGGCGGGCACGCTAATCACTACCCTGGTTCCTTTGCCGGGCTCCGAATCCACGACCAGGGATCCCCCCAGCAGGCGCGCTCGCTCGTGCATGCCGATGAGCCCCAGCTTGCCCGTGGTCGTGGGGTGGTCCGCCAGTCTGGGCGGATTGAACCCGATACCGTCATCCTCGACCGTCAACGTGATCGTGCTGTCGCCCAGCTCGACTGTGGTGACGACGCAGTCGGCCTCCGCATGCCTTCTGACGTTGTTCAGGGCCTCTTGAGCGATGCGGAACAGGGTCAACTCCATCTCCGATGAAAGCCTCCTTTCCTCGCCTCTGACCCGAAACTCCGCCTGCAGCCCGTCCTGGCGATTCAGCTCGCCCGTCAGCTCCTCCAGTGTGGGCAACAAGCCGAGATCGTCCAGGATGGAGGGGCGCAGATCCTGACTGAAGCGGCGCACTCGCTTGATCATCTCTCCGGTGGCCTCCTGGAGCTCAGCGACGCGCGCAGCAGCCTCCGGGGGCAGCAGGTCCTCAGAAGCGGTAAGGGCCTCCAGCTGGCGCGACAGCCCGACCAACGACTGAATGGTGTCATCGTGGAGCTCGCGGGCAATGCGCCTCCGCTCGTTTTCCTGCGCCTGCGTGATCTGTCGAGCATAGAACCGCATGTTCTCGTAGAGGTACGCGTTCTCAATGGCGATGCCAGCCTGACGCCCGATCGCGGTGAGCAGAGCGACATCCCTGTCCGAGAAAGCTCTGGCCTCGTCGATGCTGAGAACGCTGAGTGCACCAAAGATCCTATCGCCGCTCACGACGGGCACGGTGACGACGCTCATGAGTCCCGCCTCCGCAAACGCCGGAACGGCCTTCGGATACGCTCTGTAGTTGTCGATGACCATAGGCTGACCGGTCATGGTCACCTGCCCGGACAGCCCCTCGCCCTTTGAGACGGTCACGTCGACCAGCTCGGGAGGAAGACGATGGACGTAGGGATAGCGGATGATGTTTCGATCCTCATCAAGCAGAGCAATCACTCCGCCGTCGGCGCCGGCCAGGTCGACGGCGATCTCCATCACCTTGGGGAGCACCCGATCCAACTCCAATTCCGACGTGACCTCCTCGGTCACCTCGATGACCAGGCGTTCCACCTGCAGCTGGTGCGTCCGTTCCTGATACAGCCGCACATTCTCAACAAAGACGCCCATGGTGTTGCAGACGGTGTCCAGCAACTCCTTGTCCTGGCGCAGGATGGGACAGGACCTCCGGTCGCCCACGACCAACAGGCCATTGATCTCCCCCTTGGCGCGCAACGGACCTGCCAACTTGCACTGGAGCTCGTGGTGGCGGGCGAGGATTCTGGACGACTTGAGGCCCACGGTCTCCCGGGTAACCTCTGGCGGCAGATTGCGGTGAGCGACCAACGTGAGCCCCTGCTCCTCCTCATCCAGGAGGTAGATCGCACCGGCCTCCAACCCAAGGACCTCCAGGATCTTGTCGAGGATATCATCGAGGGTCTGTTCCAGGTCAAACGACTGGGTCAGGGCAGTCGTGACCTCGTTGATGGTCTGGAGACGGGATATGGCGTCGCGGGCTTCGCGCGAATTCTTCAGTTGTGCGGCTTTCTCTGACATGGCTTACGGGCCTCCCGACCCTCTTCTGAGAAGATCACGAACAGGAGCAGCTCTCTTCCGCGATCAAGACGCAGGCGCTACGAGCGAACTCAAGGATCGGACAGAGGCTCCCCTCTGTCCTCCGCCGGTGGTCGCTCAGAGCGTATCCTCGAGCGTGATCCAACCCTTGCGGAGCGCGTGCACTACCGCCTCGGTACGAGAGCCGACGCCCATCTTGTTGAATATGTTCGTCAGATGGGTTTGGACAGTGCGAACACTAATCGTAAGGTCGCGCCCAATCTCCCGATTGGACATGCCCTTGGCGGCCAACCTGAGGACTTCGAGCTCTCGCTCGGTGAGCTGATCCAACGGGGTGTGTCCCGTGTACAGGACCTCGTCGGTCTGCGCGAAGCGGTTGATCACCTTCCGAGCAATGGTCGGATGCAGAACAGACTCTCCGGCATGCACGGCCCGAATGGCGTCGACCAACTGGTCGACCTGAATGTCCTTGAGCAGGTAGCCGGCAGCCCCAGCCTCCAGGAAGGCAAAGATGTACTGGTCACTATCGTAAGCGGTCAACACGAGGATCGCCACGCCGGGGGCAACGGCCTTGATCTGCCTCGTGGCCTCGATGCCGTTTAGCTCCGGCATCGCGAAGTCCATCACGACGACGTCCGGGCGCTTCTTGATGGCCTTCTGGACTGCCTCTTTCCCATCGCTGGCCTCAGCGACGACGTCGATGCCCTTCTCACGCTCCAAGAGCTCTCGAGTCCCCTGACGCACCACGGCATGGTCGTCAGCCAAAAGAACGCTTATGGTGTCCTCAGCCATCCACTTCCTCACGCGACATGGTCAAACAAAATTATAACATCGTACGCATCAACGCGCAAACGTTTTGGCCGACCGGGGGTGCGACGACGTAGGCAGAAACCTGTACCGCGGCGGTACGCAAGATCGCGTATGCGCCCATCGGGGGAGTGGCGTAAGGTCAGTAGACAGAATGGCGATGTGGCGACGATCGGACTGACGTCTTTCTCGCAGGAGTAAGTCACAGGAGAAGGATGGATGCTTTGGCCGATGACAAGCGCCCGTGGGTGTGTTAGGATATAGTCGAAACGGAAAAAGAAAGCGAACACCGGAAACAATCCTGAATTATCCCACAGGGAGGGAAAAATGAGCGCCAAGATCCTGGACGGACGGAAAGTATCGAAGGAAATTCTGAACGAGATCAAGCAAGAGGTCAAGGCCTACAAGGCCGACTATGACGCCACGCCCACGCTGGCTCTGGTTCGTGCCGGCAGTGACCCCGCCTCGGTCAGTTACGCGGGGATGATCGAGCGAACCTGCAACAAGGTCGGCATCACGTTCGTGGCCCACGAGCGCCCCTCAGACGTCACGGAAGATGAGATGGTCCGGTTGATCCGGACGTTGAACGACGACGAGACGGTCAACGGCGTCATCATCCAGCAGCCGCTGCCGGAGGGCATTCGCCCAGAGGTGGTCATCGAGGCGCTGGACCCCGCGAAGGACATCGACGGGGCGCATCCCCTGAACGCAGGGCGATTGGCTCGAGCCGCCTTCGTCGACCACCCGCAGAATGTGGGCCCCTACTTCGTGCCAGCCACGCCACTGGGAGGCGTCGAACTGCTGAAGCGGTATGACGTCACGATCGACGGGCAGCGAGCCGTGATCGTGGGGGCCAGCAACCTGATCGGCAAGCCGCTGTCGTTGCTGCTCACCCGGCACTGGGCCACGGTGACGATCTGCGACCTGCACACCAAGCCCTTGTCCGCCATGACGGAACAGGCCGACATCCTGGCCAGCGTGACGGGGGTCGCCCACCTGATCACCGCAGACATGGTCAAGGAAGGCGCGACGGTGCTCGACTTCGGTTTCGCCGAGATGGACGGGGAATGGGTAGGCGACGTGGACTTCGACAACGTGAAGGAGATCGCCAGCGCCATCACCCCGGTACCCGGTGGGACCGGACCGATGACGAACGCCATGCTAATGCGAAACACGATGACAGCCGCGCAGCGCCAGGCCCGGCTCGGCGTCAAGCAGGCCAGCCGTGTCTCCACGGTCGCCGTCAGCCCCACATCCCTGGGCAAGGAGGCAGGCCAGGCAAGCAGCTCGTAGGGTAACAGAATAACAGAACCGCCGTGGTCGCCCCGCGGCGGGGGCTTTGGGAGAGACGGGCCCGCGCTGGTGAGCCGGGGCCGCTCGCGTT
>JAWLCP010000026.1:0-2654 GCA_041687115.1 Anaerolineae bacterium | reverse complement strand
GGGTTTGGGCGACCCGGCCCGTCTCTGTGGCGCCGGGCCGTCTCTCTTGCTGCCAGTCGCCACCGTCGACTTGCTGCCCACCCACCCTGTGTTATAGTTCAAGCGTATCGCATACCGGGAAGGCTCTCTTCGGGACGAAGCTACATCGTGAGGGACCGGGTACGGCCTGCAAACCGGAAATGGTCCTCGTTCGTCAGCACCACACCAAGCGGGAGACACACCATGGCTCTGTTCGACGAGACATCAAAGCGGCGCACGGAGGGTCGGGGCATCACGGCCCTGGTCGTCGAAACCCTGGGCGTCGTGGGTATCGTGGCTTACACATTCCTGGGCCCCCGCGAGCTGCGGGGCCTCGACATCGTGATGCTGTTCGTCGTCCTCAGCTTCGCCGCATATGGCACGATGCGTACCATCATCCGCGGCCTGATGAGCGGGGTCGCCGTGTACCTGGCAACAGGGATGGCGGCAAGCTTCTACCCCGTGCTGACGCCCTATTCGCGGAGCTTCCTCAACGTCCTGGGAACCATTGGGCTGAGCGCACCCCCTGGAGGAGAGATCGATTATTCTGCACTGGCACTCTCCTTCGCCGTCCTGGCAGTCCTTCTGTGGGGGATCCTGGAGCTCCTGTTCCGAGCCTCATTCGAGAACACGCACGTGTCGTTCCTGGGCCTCATGGACCGAGTGGGGGGAGCGGTCGTCTATCTCGTCATCGGCATCCTGGTGGCTACCCTGGCGTTCAATACGATCGGCTATGGGATGGCCGGACGCCCCGCACATGATCGAGCGTCCCTCCGACCTGAGTTCAACCGGGTATTGGAGCTGTACTACCAGGGACAGTCCTTCTGGTTCCCCGGACGGCCGCCGGCGATCTACGTCTACGATCTGGACACTTCGTGAATAGGAAGCATCTTTCCACCCTAGAATATCCCAAGATCCTACACGCGCTTTCGACGTACACCAGCTTCTCGGCTGGCCGCGACATGGCCCTGGCGGTCGAGCCGGCCTCCGACTGCGAAGAGATCGAGCAGGGACTAGAGACGACCCGCGAAGCCCGGACCCTTCTCGATGAGAGACCGGGTACCTCTGTGGGGGGCGCGCACGACGTACGCCCGCTGACGGCCGATGCAGAGCGAGGGAAAGTACTGCCCCCGGGAGACCTGCTCGACGTGCGCGACACTCTGGCAGCCGGCAGGAGGATGTACCGGACGCTGAATCGGTTGGAGAGTCGGTATCCCCACCTGGCGCGGCTGGCAGGAGGCATTCGGCCCTGCCAGGAGCTCATCGAGGAGATCGACCGCTGCATCGACGACCAGGGGGGCATCCGCGACGAAGCGTCTCCTGCGCTGGCCCGCATTCGCCGCGAGGTGGACATTGCCTACGATCGGATCCAGGCGAAGCTGGAAGGCATTATCCAGTCGTCGCAGAACGCTTCGTACCTCCAAGAACCGATCATCACGCGGAGGGAAGGCCGGTACGTCGTCCCGCTCAAGGCCCAGTTCAAAGACAAGATCCCGGGCGTGATCCACGACCGGTCGTCGTCGGGCGTGACGCTCTTCATCGAGCCGCTGTCCGCGGTCGACCTGAACAACACCTGGCGCGAGCTCCAGCTCGAGGAGGAGGAGGAAGTACGCCGCATCCTGGCTGCCCTCTCGTACCGGATCGGCGAGCATGCGCAGGAGATCGGGGCGACGGTGGAGGCGCTGGCAGCGCTGGACGTCGCGTTCGCCAAAGCGAAATACGCGGAGGCCATCGACGCTTCAAAGCCCAAGCTGGTGGCCTTTCAGCGACGCACAGAGGAGCATCCCGGTTCGACCATCCGCCTGTTGGGAGCGCGCCACCCCCTGCTCGATCCACAGGAGGTGGTACCGATCGACGTAGAGCTGGACGACGAGACCCACGTCCTGGTGATCACCGGCCCCAACACGGGGGGCAAGACGGTGAGCCTGAAGACGGTGGGGCTGCTGACTCTCATGGCCCAGGCGGGGCTCCACATACCAGTCGAGCCCGGCTCGGCGCTCTCGCCCTTTGAAGGGGTATACGCAGATATCGGCGATGAGCAGTCGATCGAGCAGAATCTGTCCACGTTCTCCGCGCACGTGACCAACATCATCTCGTTCCTCGATCAGGCCGACTCGCGCAGTCTGGTGCTGCTCGACGAGCTGGGTGCGGGCACCGATCCGGCCGAAGGATCAGCCCTGGCACGAGCGCTTCTGGAGCACTTTCGCAGGCGCAGATCGACCACGTTCGTCGCCACCCACTATCCCGAGCTCAAGACGTACGCGCAGCTCACGCCTGGCGTGCGGAACGCCTCCGTCGAGTTCGACCCAAAGACGCTGAGCCCGACCTACAGACTGACCATCGGCCTGCCGGGACGCTCGAATGCGCTGACGATTGCACGACGGCTGAATATGCCCCGGGAGATCATCGAAGAGGCACGGAAGATGATCTCTCCAGAGGACCTGCGGACCCAGGATATGTTGGACGACATCCACCGGCTGCGCGTCGAGATGGCCAGGGAGCGTGAGGAGGCCCACGCCGCCAGAGCGGAGGCAAAGCAGGTGGCGAGGGAGCTCCGTGAGCGGCTGGCCGCCATCGAAGAGGAGCGACAGGAGATTCTGCACCGGGCTCGCAAGGATGCTGAGGAGGCGCTGGAG
>JAWLCP010000025.1:0-31596 GCA_041687115.1 Anaerolineae bacterium | reverse complement strand
TCTCCTCCAACATTTCCTGCGCCCGACGCGCCATCGGGCTGTCGGGATCTTCGCTTATAGCGGTGCTCGCCTGGCGTCGCATGACTATACGCAGAAGCCAGGCTGCCAAGGAGCCCTTTCAGGACGAAAGTGACGGTCTTCGATTCCCCAGGCTCCAACGAGACCTTGGCAAACCCCTTCAACTCCTGTGTGGGACGGAAGACGATCGACTCGACGTCGTGGACGTAGAGCTGGACCACCTCTCGGCCTGCTCGCGTCCCCGTGTTGGTGATTGTCACACTGACGTCGAGCTCGCCATCATCGTGGATCTGCGAGGCGCTGAGACCGAGATCGGTATACGAGAAGGTGGTGTAGCTCAGGCCATGGCCAAAGGTTGACAGCGCCCCAGTCAGACATCACCAGACCCTGATAGCCCCACTCGTTCCGGAGGATCCCGGTGAGCAGCTCCGGATGCTCGCTGCAGTAGGGACCGTTGAGGCGGTTGTAGGCGGCCATCACCGTCCAGGGCCGGGCCGCCTTGACGACGTGCTCGAAGCTGGAAAGATAGATCTCGCGGAGGGCACGGTCGGCATCAGCCGGTCGCCGTAGCATCTCCGCCCGTTAACGTCGGCCCTGCCCACCATCGGCGCGTCCGTCTTGTTGGCGAAGACGTAGTGGTGGAGATGGTGTTCGTACCGTCCGTCCCTGAACCAGAACTCGGTGGTATCGACGATGACCTGGTTCCAGCGAATCGGGTCCCTACGGTAACCCCCACCCTTCACGCCGGTGGGTCCTCAATCTGCTGTGCGTGCCGACGGACGCGACAGGAGGTTGGGAGCGAGTCCTTTCTCCTAGCGCTTCTCCGCGGTCGTCGAGGGAGGCAGCGGGATCAGCACCGGCGTCCGCTCCTTGTAGGCCTCGTAGTCCTCCTGGCCGCCCCACCTCTCATCCGCCCGCTTCTCGAGCATCGGGACCCCGCTCACCTGGGTGATCAGCAGCGCCACGAACACGGGCGAGATCAGTGACACCCACTGCCAGCCCCGCAGGATCGGCAGGGCGATCACCGCCACGCCCACCCACAGGGTGATCTCGCCGAAGTAGTTCGGGTGGCGGGACCACGCCCACAGGCCCGTGTCGATGAACCCCCCCTTGTTCGCCGGATCCGCCTTGAAAGCGTTCTTCTGCGCGTCCGCCACCACCTCGATGCCGAACCCGAGCGCCCAGATCAGGAACCCCACCAGGCCGAACCACCCCAATGGCGCCCGTGCCGTCGTGGTGATGGCCGCCAGCGCAGCCGCCAGCGTGAAGGTGACCCACAATCCCTGCAACGTCCACGTCTGGAGGAAGCGGAGAAAGGACGGCTTCAACTCGTCAAACCGCTCGTCCTTCCCCGCCTGCATGACCCGGTTGAAGAGGTAGGTACCCAACCGGGTCGCCCAGACCAGCACCAGAGCCAGCAGCAGCACCGATCGATTGCGAATCACCGGGGTGAGCAGCACGGCGAGCGTGGTGACCGAGATATACGTGACGCTCCCGGCAAGATCGTAGAACCGCTCGGTCTGGAGCACGTAGGCGGGGATGAAGGCCAACCACTGAATGAGGAAGGCCAGCCCGACCGACAGCGCGAAGATCGGGACCCCGCGAACGGACGCGCCGCCCTGGCTACCGGCCCAAGCGATCCCGGCGGCAGCCAAGACGATGACAGGCAGAGCGATGAGTGCGTTGCGATCTGCTTTCTTCATGGTGTTCTATCCTTTCTGCTCCCACATCAGTGGGCTCTCGATCCGTGAACCTGCTCCGCAGCGACGAGCGCCAGGCAGCTCGCGCACCGGAACCGACGCTGGGTGAGGCGAACGGGTACGACGACACCGGCGATGACCGGCACAGGGCTTGCAGGCTGATAGGAAGGCATTGGGGAGAGATACTGAATCCCCGACTTCTGCCCTCAGCTATGGATCAGTATAGTATTCTTCCGGTTGCCTGTCAATATGTGGCAACACATCTGAGTTGACGCGTGCTTGTTCTGACCAGTTACTCGAGTATACTTCGAGGCGGTCAAGAAGGAGATGCGTCGGCCTTGCACCGTGGTCGAGGGCAACCCAGCGTAGCTATAGATCGACACGCATGCAGAGGCAGGGCTTCGTGACGGGCCACGTGAGAGTTACGCAATAGAGCGCGAGGTACCATGGCTCGGGCTATTCGTATGAAGCAGAGGGTCCGCATCTGACACCACGTCGTCTTCTGTGCACCTATCGTGCCGCCGCTCGAGAAGGAGGTTGAAGATGGATCGATGGAAGTTCTTTGACATCACGCATCGGGAACACGTCTTCTGCAATCCCATGAGTGTCGAGAAGTTTGAGGAGCTGATCGCTCTCCTGCGATTAGGCCCTGGCGATCGAGTGCTCGAGATTGCCACAGGCAAGGGGGAGTTCATCATCCGGCTGGCGGAGCGGTATGGCGTTGGCGGGGTAGGTGTGGATCTCTCGCCGTACTGTGTGGCGGATGCCAGGGAGAACCATCAGCAACGTATTCCAGATGCTCCGTTGCGAATCCTGGAGATGGATGGGGCGGACTATGAGCCCAGGCAATCGGAGCGTTTCAGCCTGGTGGCGTGTATCGGAGCGAGCTGGATCTACGGCGGTCATCGAGGGACTCTGAAGGCACTGAACAGGATGGCGGCCCACGGAGGCTGGGTAGTCGTCGGCGAGCCGTATTGGCGACACGGACCGTCGGTAGCCTACCTGGCGGCCATCGGTGAAGACCGTGGCGCGTACGGGACGCATGACGGGAATGTGACGGTCGGGCAGGAGCTTGGACTGGAGCTGGTCTACACGTTGGTGAGCAACCAGGATGATTGGGACCGATATGAAGGGTTGCAGTGGTATGCGGCCGAGGTCTGGGCAAGCAGGCATCCGGACGATCCCGACGTAGAAGAGGTGCTGGAGCGAGTGCGCCATGACAAACAGGCGTATCTGCGATGGGGCCGGGAGACGATGGGGTGGGCCATCTACGTATTCAAGAAGAACGGTCAAGAGGAATAGCCGGCCGCCCCACAAGCGCATGGGACCGACAGGGCTATCACGGCGGCGGGCAGTTGGCGGTGTACGGGGTCAGTCAGCTGATGAGGCGGCTGAAGGAGCGCGGCGGCGATGAAGGATCGAGAGTTTGCCTGCCTCTTCGAACCACGTCACTGCAATCACTGGGCACCAATGACAACAACCCCCATCGAGATCGATGGGGGTTAAGTGGCGACGGGGCGATTTGAACGCCCGACCAAGGGCTTATGAGTCCCCTGCTCTACCACTGAGCTACGTCGCCCTCTTGCACGAAACGGGCGCTTTTCAGCGCCCGCTCGTCGAGGTAGCGGGGCCAGGATTCGAACCTGGGACCTCCGGGTTATGAGCCCGACGAGCTGCCACTGCTCTACCCCGCAACGCAGAGGAGATTATAACGCGTTTCTCGCAGGTGTCAAGTCAGTACACGATAGTCTCGGGAATGCTCATACCTCGCGTTGAGCGCAAGATAAGACAGATGCTCCAGATACGAAAAACCGCACGGCCTGCGGAGAAGCCGTGCGGTCTTGGCTCCAGTCAACGTGTTTGACTGGGCTGCCTGTGCGATGTTACGTCGCGCTAGAGCGCCCTGACGCCAACGGCGCGGAGACCCTTTGCGCCTTCCTCGACACTGAACTCGACCTGCTGGTTCTCGCTCAACGAGCGGAACCCGCCGCCCTCAATGTCCGAGTGGTGTACGAATACGTCCTCTCCAGCCTCACGCGAGATGAAGCCGTAACCCTTGCTGTCGTTGAACCATTTGACGGTTCCTTTTTCTCTTTCTGTCATCTTGGTACCCCATACTCCTTGCAAACTGCTGATCCTGAGTGAAGCGGGGAGAGGCAAAAAAGAAACCGCCCAGCCTCCGCAAGTCTGGGCAGCCCCTGTGTTCAGCCAAAACCTACTTCCTCTTACGTGAGATACATGCTACCACCTTCCGGTAGAATGTCAAGCGTGCGCACAGGACTGTCCGAAAGGACGTCCACGGTACGCCGGCCTAACGGAAGCGCCAGAGCGCGAGGTCGCCAGCGCCAGCTGAGCCCTATGGTCGGGTGAAGACGAACTCGAGCCGGTAGTAAACGTCCTTCGCCTCCTCGGCGGTGACCCGATACTCAGCCTCGTCGAAGTCCACCTCCATATACCCCCGTCCGCTTGCCGGCTCGCCCGGCGTGGCCTGGAGCGATAGGGTGACATTTCCGTCCGCATCGAGGAGTTCGATGGTAAACGTGCCCTCCCCCACCGCCAAGTTGACATCAGTCTCCAGGCGCAACCCTGAACCGCCGATCTCGATCCCCTGCGTGGCCGACCCGTTGGCACTCTTGATGCGCTTCTCGACCCAGCCCCCCTGCCCGCCCACGCTCGAGCTCTCCCTACTCCCACTGGCTGTGTAGCCTCCTTCACAGGCAGCCACGATGACCAGCAGAGACACGGCCACAGCCACATGCGACAACCACTTCCTTGGCATCAAGCCCTCCCATACGCCACGCATAAACGGATCGAGCGGCCGTGTCCAGACTCTCTGCACGTCCACAGCCGCCCGACGTCTACTCTCCAGGCTCCACGAAAGACCTCTACACAAGGCTGGTCGATGTTCCAGCGATCACCCTTCCGCCTATCCCGCGACCAGACTTCAGGGCCCGAAGAGGGCCTCCCACCACTCGATCCAGAAGGGACGCGAGCCCAGTGCATCTACCGGCTCCTCTTCCATCTGCAAGCCCGGCCCCGGGTCGGAGCGATCTGAACCAGCGCTCACCATCGGGATCACCACGACCTCGCCGGGCCTGGCCATCTTGAGCTCCTCTCGCGCCCATTTCTCGACGTACTCATCGGTCTGGACGTAGGCCAGCGTCACTGTGAGCTGGTCCCGCTCCGCCTCCCGCGTGGCGACCATCGCCTCCAGCTTCCGCGCCTCATTACGCAGCTCCTGGGCCAGCGTCAGCTGCTGGACAAACGCCCACCCCACGCCGCCAACAACGAGGACGACGACGAGGACGACCGCACCTGCGGCGATGCGACCACGGTCAAGCTTTGGAAACTCCATCTGTACCCCCGAGGTCTTCGCCCTGGCCGGCTGCTCGCCCTGCTCGGCCTGCCTTAAAGGAATGCGCCCGGCACCCGAGTCGGTGCCAGAACAACACTTTGTCGTGACCAGGCAAATGGTACATCAGTCGAGCGGAGCGGTCAACTCCGCAGGCAAGCTGCGACCTGCCCAAAAAGCAAACCCCGAGACGGAATCCGTCTCGGGAGAGGAGTGCCGAAGGTGGGAGTTGAACCCACATGGGCATAAAGCCCACTGCGCCCTGAACGCAGCGCGTCTGCCTGTTCCGCCACTTCGGCCTGGTGCCCTCATCGGGCACTCATTATTCTACATGAAATGCGTGGGTTGTCAAGGAAGTAAGCTGCCCCGTTCGTATGCGTCGCACACGAAAGGTCGGTGGGAGATACCCGGCAGCTTCCGGACAGCTATCGAGGAGAGTGACGCACCTCGGCCTCGCTGACGAAGACACGGCGGTGCACAATCCACCAGTTGAGAATGGTCCGAAAGCGGTCTGAGGGATGCATCAGCGGGCCAATCTGCACACCGTTTATGCTTTCATCGACTGCGTAGGTGTACGTCGGGACGTACAGGGGCAGAGCAGGCAGCTCCTCCGCAAAGAGCTGCTGAAACTCCTCGTACAAGTCCAGGCGCGCATTCCGGTTGGGCGTGACGCGGGCCTGCTCGATCACCTCGCTAATACGGCGGTGGGTCAGTTGCGCGTAGTTCTGCCCCTCCCTAACCTGGGTCTCATGCCAGAAGGGATAGGGGTCGGGGTCCCCGGGGACCTTGAGGTGGATGAGGACTGCTTGATAGTCGCGGCTCTCCAGTGCCTCCCGCAACGCAGCGGCGGGCATCGTCTCGAGCAATACCTCAACCCCAACCTGGGCCCACTGCTCCACCAACGCCTCTGCTACCGCCTGGCGCCGCGGATGGTTGGAGCTGAGCAGAGTGAATGCCAACGGAGCACCCCCTCTTCTCCGCACCCCGCTCGCCGTCGGACGCCGCCAACCAGCCTTATCCAGCAGCTCAGCGGCCCGGTCCGCGTCGTGGCTGTAGGTGGGCATGTCCTCGCTGTACGCCCAAGTTCCGGGCAGAAGCGGACCTTCGGCCACCACCCCCTGCCCCCTCAGCACCTCGTCGATGATGCGCTGCCGATCGATGGCGACCATCAGAGCGTGGCGTACCTCCTGCTCCTCAAAGAACGGCGCGTCAGAGCGATCGAGGTTAAGGAAGACAATGCCGTACTCCGCGATCTGAGCAGAGTAGAGGCTGAGCGTAGGCATCGCACGTGCACGAGAGAGATCGGCGGGCCTGACCTCAGAAACGCCCTGCACCTCGCCCGCCTCGTAGGCGTCGAGGGCCTCGCGTTCCCCGGGATAGAAACGGAACTGAACGCGATCGAGATAGGAACGGGCCCGGAAGTAGCGAGGGAACTGCTTGAGCACGATCGAGGTGATGCTCGTGCCTTCCGCCTTGATCTCCTCCACCTGGAAGGGCCCACTCCCCACCGGAGAGCTGTTGAAATCGGCCACCGCCAGATCAGCAGCTCGGATACCGGCTATCCTGTGGGAGGGGAGGATGCCCACCGTGGTATAGTCTAGAAATGGCGCGAAAGGCTCGGGCAACACAAATCTGACCGTGCGGCGGTCCACCTTCTCTATCTGGACCCTCTGCCAGACCTGGGCCCCGACCTCGGGCGGGCCGGGGAACTCCGGATCCTGGAGCAGCCTGACGGTGAGGATGACGTCATCTGCAGTGACCGGGATGCCATCGTGCCAGTGGGCGTTGCTGCGGAGGCGGAACGTGTAGCTGAGACCGTCATCGGATATCTCCCAGTCGCTGGCCAGGTCCGGTTCGACCTCGCCTTGGCCGTTCAGGCGCGTCAGCCCGCTGAAGATCAGCGAGCAGAGAGCTTGATCGGGTTGCTCAAAGCCGCACAGGAGCGGGTTGAGAACACGTGGCTGGCCGACAAGGCCCTCCACGTAGGTGCCCCCGTACCCAGGGCGGATGACCGTCGTGTAATTGACAGCCAGGTAGGTGAGCAGCACGGCCAGCAGGACGACGCCGAGCAGAATGAGGAGGAACTGCCAGCGGATATAGCGGGTCACGCTCTAGCACCTTCTCGCGACAGAGGAACCCAGGATTGCGGCGACACACCTCGGAAGGCCGCCTCGAAGACAGCGGCTCAGACGAGACGGTTGAGCAGGTGAATCAGATCCCAAGCGTCTCGTTACCCTGTGACCATGACGTTGGCGAGGGTGAGGAGGAAGAAGACGATGGACAGAACGACGGTAACGTTAAAGATCGTGCGCTCCAACCCCCGGCGCTTCTGATAGATGGCACCCCCCGATCCGCCGAAAACACTGCCCCCCAGGTCGCCCCGCCGGCTCTGTAGCAGGATGATAGCCACCAGCGCCACGCTGATGATAATCTGAGCGATGTCGAGATAGAGTTGCATACTAAACACTCCCAATCTGAGAACTCAGCGAAGCCCGCCTGTGCCTTGATGTTCTAGGCACCTCTTAGAAACGCTCGATGCTGAGCGCCGACCGGCTTCGCACGGTTTGCCCGTTCACAATGCCAGATTATAGCACGCTAACACCGCAGCAGCAAGGTGCGGTCCGGGTCCTGCGGCATCCGGGCTTCTATCTCTGCCGGGACCGTCACCTTAAGGCCCACCCCATCGCGGGCTTCGAGCAAGCTCCGATGCGCTGACATCCGTGAGAAGAGCTGAGCGCGCTCACTGTCGATCTGCCTCAATCGTCGCGCCAAGCAGATCAGACGGCATGGTGGGGGGCGCGATGATGCGGAGCGCGCCCGGCACGACCTCCATCCCCACCGGCGTCGATCCAACCGGATCGCCGTCCGCCTGGACCGAGACAGGTTCCTCGGTACGCACCTCAATCCGCCGGCCCTGGCGGTGGACGATCTCAGGATCGTCCAAGACTCGCCGCGAGAGAACCCGCACCAGGTGCCGCACGACGTACTTCATCCCCAATCCTTTGAATACGAAGATGTCCAGGAGGCCATCGTCCAACCGGGCCTGGGGAGCTACCTCCAACAGACCCCCGTAGCGCTGGATGTTGTTAGCGACGACCAGCAGGATCCGACCGCTCACCACTTCCCCATCAAGGACCACCTCGGCCTCCACCCCTTTGAAATCTCTAGCTACAAGGACAGCAGCGACCACGTAGGGGAGCGCCCCGAGGCGCTTCGTGGAGCGCTCGCGAGGCTCCATCTCGTCGGTGACCTTGGCGTCGAGGCCGGCGCTGGCCCAGCAGAGGAAGTTCCGCTTCCCCACCCGGCCCACATCGATTGCCCGCACCGTCCCTCCGACCAACCCTGCCGCCGCCTCCCGGAGGCGCATGGGGTTGGCCAGCGCATAGGTTGGGACCCGCAGCTCTTTCGCCCACAGATTCCCAGTACCCACAGGGAGCACGCCCATCGCCGTCCCGGTACCCACCAGGCCGTTGACCACCTCGTTGACCGTGCCGTCGCCGCCGGCGACGATCACGGCGTCCTGCCCACTCATGGCGGCCTCGCGCGCCATTCTGGTGGCATCGCCCGGCCCCTTCGTCACGCGCAGCTCGACAGACCAGCCGCGCCGGCGAAAGAAAGGACGGAGCCGCTCCAGCTCACCCCGCACGTGGCGCGGCCCGGCGGTGGGATTGTAGATCAGGACAGCCTCCATGGCAGAGGCGATTATAGCACACCTGCCGCACGTGCACACCCCGATTGGCCCCCCAAGCGGGCCGTGATATAATCCCCCTCCGACCCGAGGACAGCTGGGAGGGACGAAGTTGCCTGGCTGTCGCGTTAAGCAGAGTACCAGAGCTTTGTTTCCAGGGAAAGAGGCTCCAGACAGAGGCAGGACCGAGTCCAGGCCCATCCGCGTGCTGATGGTCTCGAAGGCCTGCCTGGTGGGCGCCTACCAGCGCAAGCTGGAGGAGATTGCGCGATTCTCGGAAGTCGAGCTGATGGTCGTCGTCCCATCTTCCTGGCGCGAGGAAGGCCGGATCGTTCAGCTAGAGCGTGCCCACACGGAGGGGTATGAGCTCGTCGTCGAGCCCGTGGCATTTAGCGGCTCCTTCCACTTCCACTTCTACCCACGGCTCGCCCGCCGGCTGCGCACCTTCCGGCCCGACCTGGTTCACGTGGACGAGGAGCCCTACAACGTGGCTACGCTTCACGCGCTCTGGCTGGCCCGACGCTTTGGCGCTCGGACCCTCTGGTTCACCTGGCAGAACCTCAACCGCCGCTATCCTCTGCCGTTTCGGCTGATCGAGGCGTACACCCTTGGCCGTACCGACTACGCGATCGCCGGGACCCAGGGGGCCGCCGAGGTCTGGCGCAAGAAGGGGTACACGGGCCCGATGGCCGTCATTCCTCAGTTTGGTGTGGATCCGGAGTTATTCTCGCCAGATAGGCTGGGCAGGCTGGAACGTCTATCCGCTCGCCGTGACGCGGCGAGGGGATTCACCATCGGATACGTGGGCCGGCTGGTGAGGGAGAAGGGCGTCGACCTGCTGGTCGAGGCGCTGGCGGACCTGCCCGGTGTATGGCGCCTGCGGATCGTCGGGCGCGGTCCAGAGGAGGAGCAACTGAAGGCTCAGGTCCGTCGCCTGGGACTCGGCCATCGAGTGGCTTTCGAAGGCTGGCTTCCCTCGGTGCGCATGCCCGCGTTCTACCGCCAACTCGACGCGCTGGTGCTCCCCTCACGCTCCCAACCGAATTGGGTGGAGCAATTCGGTCGGGTGCTGATCGAGGCGATGGCCTGCGCCGTCCCTGTGATCGGCTCCGACTGCGGCGAGATACCGAATGTAATCGGCGACGGCGGCCTCGTCTTCCCTGAGGACGACGCAGAGGCCCTACTAGCGAGTCTGACCCGCCTGATGCAGGATGTCGATCTCTGGTCCGAGCTGGCGAGGCGAGGACGAGAGCGCGTTCTGGCCAAGTTCACCCAGGAGCGCATCGCAGCGAGGACGGTGACCGTCTATCGGGAGGTAGTGGAGGGAAGACGAAAGGCTGCAGGAGATGCCTGGCAAGCAGACGGCGAGACAAAAGGAGCACGGTGATGTTCACTACCTTCGAAGAGGCTCAAACCTACGCGCAGACGCACGACATACAGATGGTCGACCTCAAGTTCACCGACCTGTGGGGCCGCTGGCATCACCTCACCCTGCCCGAGAACCAGTTCACGCCCGGGCTGATGAAGGCCGGCGTCGGCTTCGACGGCTCGGCTGTCGGCCTCAAGTCGGTCAAGGCCGGCGACATGGTGCTGGTGCCCGACCTGTCGACGGGCTTCGAGGACCCCTTCTGCGAGGCGCCGACGTTGAGCTTTGTCTGCACCACACTGGAGGCGGATACCAAGGCGGTCTTCGCCAGCGACCCGCGCAACGTGGCGCGCCGCGCGGAGGAGTATCTCGTCGAGAGCGGCGTGGCCGACCGAAGTATGTGGGGGCCGGAGTTCGAGTTCTATCTCTTCGATAGCGTAAGCTACGAGAACCAGATGAACCGCGCCGGATACACGCTCGAGTCGAGCGAGGCCGCGTGGCGCAGCGGCATCCCGGGCCATGGTCACTACATCCCGCTCCACGGTGGCTACCATGCCATCCCGCCGAAGGACGCGCTCAACAATCGGCGCAGCGAGATGAGCCTCTATCTCCAGAGGATGGGAGTGCCGGTGAAGTACCACCACCACGAGGTCGGTGGGCCAGGGCAGTGCGAGATTGAAACCCCCCTGATGCCCCTACTGCAGGCCGGCGACGCCACGATGATCGTGAAGTACGTGACGAAGATGACGGCCCTCCAGCACGGTCAGACGGCGACTTTCATGCCCAAGCCGATCTACGGGGAGGCGGGCTCCGGTATGCACTTTCACCAACACCTCTTCAAGGGGGAGCAGAACGTATTCTACGATCCAGAGGGATACGGACTGCTCAGTGAGACGGCGCTCCACTACATCGGAGGCCTCCTCCACCACGGCCCGGCGCTCCTGGCCCTTACCAGCCCGAGCACCAACTCCTACCGGCGACTGGTTCCCGGGTACGAGGCTCCGGTCAACGCCTTCTTCTCGGTGGGCAACCGGAGCGCAGCGGTGCGCATCCCGCGCTACGCCACCCAGCCGGACGAGGTACGATTCGAGTTTCGCCCACCCGACGCCACCTGCAACGTCTACCTGGCCCTCGCTGGTCAGCTGCTGGCCGGGTTGGACGGGATCCGTCAGAAGATCGACCCAACTGAGGCCGGGTTTGGCCCTATCGACGCCGACATCTTCTCCTGGTCAGACGAACGGAGGGAGAAGATCAAGCCGCTCCCCAACTCCCTGAAAGGCGCGATGGACGCTCTTGAGGAGGATCACGGCTTCCTGCTGACCGGTGATGTCTTCTCCGAGGATCTGATCGAGCGGTGGATCGCGTACAAGATGGACAAGGAATACTATCAAGTCCGCAATCGGCCCCATCCGTACGAGATGGAACTCTACTTCGACTGTTGAGATGTATGCAGGCGTGCCCCCACTCCGGCGCGCTTCCGTTTTTGACACCGATGCCTTCCGCGACTATAATCGAGGCGTAATCAGGGCAGTGCACAGTCCAGCCTAGGTCCGACGGTGGCCGGCTACAATCGGCCCGAGTGACGATTCGCCGGGCGTCACGCCATCGCTCACGCAGAATTGCATCCTTCGACCACTCGCGCGGTGGGAGGGCTCCGCCCCCAAGGAAGCGCGGCCCGGAGCACCAACGACGCAGTCGAGACCCAGACGGGGGGATGTAGGTCCCACCCGGACGAGATACCTTCTGGCGGATGGAATCAGCCAAACCGGTGTTGCAGGGGCGGATTCCCCGGACGGAGGCAGCTGTATCCAGTCGAGCCGATGAAATGACGCATACCTTGAACACTTCGCAAGGAGACTATCTTGACCATCAGATTCGGAACTGACGGCTGGCGCGCCGTGATATCGGACACCTTTACGTTCGCGAACCTGCGGTTGGTTGCCCAAGCCATCGCCGATTACGTGCTGGAGAAGACCAACGGCCCCCCTGAGGTGGTGATCGGGTTCGACACCCGGTTCCTCTCCGATCGCTACGCCGCGGAGGTCGCTCGCGTCCTGGCGGGCAACGGAATCATTGCACACCTGACCCGTGCGGACGCGCCGACGCCGGCCATCTCGTACGCCGTGCTGCACAAGAAGGCAGCCGCCGGGGTGATGATCACCGCCAGCCACAATGCCCCCCGCTACAATGGCCTGAAGCTGAAGGCGTCTTTCGGCGGAGCGGCGCTGCCTGAGCAGGCCGAGCACGTTGAGGCGTACCTGACGCGCAATCAGGAACGAGCCCGCTGGCCAAACGTAATGGACTATGAGTCCGCGCTCAACCAGGATCTGATTCGACGCTTCGACCCGGCATGGGCGTACTACGAGCACCTCGGGAACCTGATCGATCTGGACGTGATCTCCGGCAGCGAGCTACGGGTGGTGGCGGACGCCATGTACGGATCCGGTCGCAAGTGCATCTCCGATATGCTGGCCCGCACCCGATGCCGTGTCTACGAGATCCGGGGCGAGATGAATCCCGGCTTCGGGGGAATCCACCCAGAGCCGGTGGCCCATTATCTGAGCGCGCTAGGAGCCGCGATTCAGACTCACCACGCCGACGTGGGGCTGGCTACCGACGGGGATGGGGATCGCATCGGGGCGATGGACGCCCTGGGAGAGTTCGTCGACCCCCACCACATCTTCGCTCTGGCCCTCCGATACCTCGTCGAGGACCGAGGGTGGAGCGGCTCGGTCGTCAAGAGCATCTCGACCACGCGTATGGTGGACCGCCTCGCTTCGCAGTATGATCTACCGCTGGTGGAGACGCCCGTCGGATTCAACCACATTGCCGATCATATGTTGAACGATGACGTCCTGATCGGAGGGGAGGAATCGGGCGGGTTGAGCATCAAGGGGCACATTCCGGAAGGTGACGGGGTGTTGATCGGTCTCCTTCTGCTGGAGATCATCGCCGCGGCAGAGGCTCCGCTCCACGAGCTGGTGGCGGAGCTCCAGAACAGCGTTGGTCCAGCGCACTATGCCCGGCGTGACATCCCGCTGCGCACGGCTGTCTCGAAGCGAGAGATGGTCACGCGGCTGACGCACGAGGCACCCGGGTCGCTCGCCGGCGAGCAGGTGATCGACGTGGAGACGCTCGACGGCATCAAGTATCTCCTGGCCGATGACTCCTGGCTCCTGATCCGACCGTCGGGCACGGAGCCGGTTCTCCGTGTCTACGCCGAGGCCAGGGATCCAGCAATAGTGGACGCACTACTCAACTACGGCGAGCAGGTGGCGGAATGACGGATGAACCAGGAATGACGGGCGACGCGAGGGGGGCTGCCGAGCCTGAGGGAAGAGCCCCCGACCCCACCGGCGATGCCACCGTAATAGGGCCTTTCTTGATGGCCATCGAAGGTCCTATCGGGGTTGGAAAGACCACGCTGGCGCGACTCTTACAGCCGCGCTTCGGATCGACCCTGGTGCTGGAGGCCTTTGAAGAGAACCCGTTCCTGTCCGACTTCTACGGCGATCGGGCACGGTACGCCTTCCAGACGCAGATGTTCTTCCTGTTAAGCCGCTACCGGCAGCAACAGTCGATACGATCCATCCTGCTGGACGAGCCCGTGATCTCCGATTACACGTTCGGCAAGGACAGTCTCTTCGCTCACCTGAACCTGGCAGGCGACGAGCTGGAGATGTACCGGCGGCTCTACGCTGTCCTCGCGGAGCGCGTCGCCTCGCCCGACCTGGTGCTCTATCTCCAAGCCGACACCGACGTCCTGATGGCACGCATCGCAGCTCGCGACCGCCCTTACGAGAGGAAGATGGATCGAGACTACATCGCGGACGTGAACGAAGCATATGAGCGGTATTTCGCCAACTACAGGCGTACGCCGCTGTTAAGCCTGGATACCAATAACCTCAACTACGTTCAGGACGCGAGCGCACTCGCCTTCGTGGAAGGCAAAGCGCGAGAAGCACTGGGTATCGGTGGGTACCAGCAGACGCTGCCGCAGATGGAACGCTCTATGGTGGCGACGATCCAACGACCGAGGCCGGAGGAGGCCCGGCATCAGCTGGGCCGCGATGTTCTGCACGAGTTCATGAGCGCAAACCAGGCGCTCGCCCGCATCGGCAGGATCCTGGTCGACGAGGAGGCTTCACACGAGCAGGTGTTGAGCATGCGCAGGGCGCTTCACGACGCGCTGGGGCATCTGGAATGCGTGGCAGGCGCGGTGGGGGTCGAGCTGGAACGGTGACGGCACGAAGGAAAAAGCAGCCTGTGGCCGGAGGAACCGGTCTGCTGGGGCCCGCGTAGGGCGGGTCACGCTGTCAGGTGGGAGGTTGAGTTGCCGCGGGTGCTCACCGCAGACGAGGTCGCTCTGGACAGTCGGGGAATAGCGACCCTGACCGAGGTTGCGCGCCGCTTCCCGAGCACCCGGAATCTCCCCGAAGCTCTCAAGCAGGTGGCGCAGCTCGCGGCCCACGCGTGCGATGCCTATCGCTGCGCGGTCCTGCTCAAGGGCAAGGACGGCGAGGAGATCTGGACCCCAGTCATCTCGGTGTTAAGCGACGGGCGCGAAGACACACAGATGTGGCACCAGCTCGAGGAGCAGAGCCAGCCTTTACAACTGAACAGGGTGGCGGAGGCAGCGCAGGCTATCAAAGAGCAACGGCCATTCTTTGTCCCCGATGCCGGCGTGTCATCGCTGCCCTCCGGACTCGTCGAGATTCTGGGCATCCGGAGCGCGCTTCTCGTGCCGCTGATTGGCAGGGAGCGGGTCATCGGTCTGATGACGCTGGATCACGTGGCAGAAGGGTGGGCCTTCTCAGACAGGCAGGTGGATCTGGCTACGTTTCTCGGCGCCCAGGCGGCGCTCCTCATCGAGGATGCCAGGCTCCACGAGGAGGCTCAACGACGGGCTGAGGAGTTGGTGGCTCTGGGGAGCATCGCCCGCGAGGTAAACACTATCCTGGCCCCGGACCGTCTCCTTCCAGCCGTTGCCCATGCCATCGTGGAGCACTTCAGCTACGACAGCGTGATCGTGATGCTCGTCGACGCGGAGAGAGAGGCATTGACTATCGCCGGCAAGTCTGGGATAGCCGCGGACACCATACCGGACGATTTCACGCAGTCGTTGAGCGACGGAATCATCGGTTGGGTGGCGCGCCACGGGGAGAGCCTGCTGGTCAACGACGCAGCTGAAGACAAGCGCTACTATGCACCAGATTCGCACCGCTGTCGGGCCGGCTCCGAGCTGGCGATGCCGCTCAAGATCGACCGAGAGACGGTAGGCGTCCTCGACCTCCAATACCAAGAGGCGGTGGGCTTCGACCGGCTGAGCATCGAGACAGCTGAAACGCTGGCCGAGCAGGTGGCGGTCGCTCTGCACAATGCCCGCCTGTACGACCAGGCGCAACGCCGGGTGGAGGAGCTGACCGCCCTGCGCAACATAGACGTCGCCCTCGCAGCGACGCTGAACCTGGACGAGGTGCTGGAGCGGATCCACGGGCAGATCAGCCGAGTCATCCCCACGGTCACGTTCTACGTCGGGATCTACGACGGGAGGAGGAAGGAGCTCCACATCCCGGTGATCGTCGATCAGGGCGAACGCCTGGATCCCATCACTCTGGGGATGGAGCAGGACGGTGGCTTCGCGGGGTGGGTGCTTCGCCACGGCAAGGCGCTGTGGATAGACGATTGGGAGAAAGAGAAGGACAGCCTCCCGGTGGAGGGCATCGCCCGGGGCACCCCCACACGGTCGTTGATGGTGCTGCCCCTGATCTCCCGAGGAGAGACGATCGGGGTCATCTCTGCCCAGTCCTACGAGCCCTATGCCTTCGACAGGGGCCACCGGCGGCTCTTCGCGGCCGCCGCCAACCAGGTGGCGATCGCGGTAGAGAACGCAAGGTTGTTCGAGCAGACCAGCCGGCGGCTAACCGAGACCCGCCTTCTCCAGCAGATCACGGAGGCCGCAGCCTCCCACCGCGATTTCGACACACTGCTGCAACGCACAATCGAGGCGCTTCACGGCACGCTCGGCATCGACCACCTCTGGTTCGCCGTTCCAGACGACGACGGCACGAAGCTCTGCATCCACCCCTCGCAGATCGGCGCCGATCGTTCTGTGATCGGGATGCCCGTCCCGCTCAAGGAGAGCGTGACTGGTCGTGCCTACCGAAGCGGAAAGCCTCAGGTGATCCCTGACCTCAAGGAGTCACCGTACGACTTCGAGATCAACCGCGGCACGCGGTCAACCCTCAGCGTCCCAGTTGAGGTGGGCGGACGCATCGTCGCAGTCCTTAACGCGGAGAGCCGAGAGGTGAACGATTTCGGTGAGGAAGACCTCCACCTCTTCGAAGCTGTGGTCGCTCAACTCGGGGTCGTCCTGGAGAACAGGGAGCTCTACCGGAAGTTGGAGGAGCAGAAGGACGAGCTACGTGAGACTCTCCAGAAGCTGACCGAGGTCGATCGCTTGCGCGCAGAGCTGGTTCAGAACGTGAGCCACGAGCTGCGGACGCCGTTCAGCCTAGTGCAGGGGTACATCGATCTGATGCTGGAGGGAGACCTTGGCCCGCTACGGGAGGAGCAGCGCGACGCGCTTGAGGTGATTCGCAGCCGAATGGCGACCCTGAGGACGCTGTTCCGCGATCTGGCGATGCTGGACGAAGTATCGCGCAGAGAGGCGTCCTCCACACCGACCTCTATGACGGACACGATGCGGAGCGCGCTGAGCGATTTCGCCCCGCTGGCCGATAAAGCCGGGATTCGCTTCCGGGATGAACTCCCGGAGACGCTACCTCTCGTCCAGGCGGATAAGGAGCAGCTGATTCAGGTCTTTGCTCATCTTCTCGACAATGCCGTCAAATTCAGCCCCGACGGCGGCACGGTTACCGTCCGCGCCTGGGAGCAGATCCACGAAGGAGCGAGACAGTCGTACGTGTCGGTCAGCGACGAAGGCATCGGTATCGCGCCCGAGCATCTGGATCGCATCTTCGAACGCTTCTACCAGGCGGATGGAGGGGCGGGCAGACGCTTCGGAGGGATGGGAATCGGGTTGGCCCTGGTGCGGGAAATCGTCGAGGCACATGGTGGTCGGGTCGACGTGGAGAGTACCCCCCACAAGGGGAGCACGTTCACCGTCGCGCTGCCTCAGTCGAAGAAGCGAGTATATGAGGCGGAGATGGGTGTGGGAGAGCGGCCGGCAGCCAGCCCGCCCATTGAACCGGATCGACGATGAAGCGTTTCGTCGCCATCGCGGGCAACATCGGTGTGGGGAAGTCCACGCTCACGAGGCTGCTGAGCCAGCGATTGGGATGGGAGCCCTTCTTCGAGGCTGTCAACGATAACCCCTACCTCTCCGACTTCTACGACGACATGGAACGATGGAGCTTCCACTCGCAGATCTACTTCCTCTCGCGGCGTCTCCGCCACCACTGGCAGCTGCTCCAACGCTCCGATTCGGTCGTCCAGGATCGAACGGTGTACGAAGATGCCGAGGTGTTCGCCTGCAACCTGTACCGCCAGGGCCTGATGTCCGAGCGAGACTACCGCAGCTACTCCGAGCTGTACGAAGTGGTGACGACGGTGCTCCCGCCCCCAGATCTGATCGTCCACCTGCGAGCGTCCGTCCCGACCCTGCAGGAACGAATTCACATGCGGGGCCGCTCCTACGAGAAGAGCATCTCAACAACCTATCTGGCACAGCTCAACGAGCTGTACGAGGCATGGATCGAGGAGTTTTCTCTCTGTCCAGTGCTTACGGTGCCCACCGACACGCTGAACTTCGTGTCGAACGACCACCATCTGGCGCTGATCACGGAGAAGGTGCTTGAGAGACTGCACGGGCGGGAGGAAGTGGTGTTTGAGGCCGATGAAGATGGATAAGCAGTCGAACCGCATGGGACGCATCCAGCGGTTGGAGTCAAGGCTGGGCGAGCTATCCTTCCTCCACGAGACGAGCCAGCTTCTGACCGCTACCCTTGAGCTGGACGACGTGCTCCATTCCCTGATGTCCCAGGTGCGCGACTACTTCCAGGTAGAGGCGGTGTCTGTGGCCCTTCTGGATGAGGAGACTCAGGAGCTCACCTTCCAAGTTGCCATCGGAGAGGCAAGCGAGGCCGTCACCGGTCTCCGCCTGCCAGTGGGCCAGGGAATCGCGGGCTGGGTGGTGCAAGAGGGCGAGATGGTCCACATATCCGACGCCTACGGCGATCCGCGTTTCTACGCTGACGTAGACCGCGAGACGGGCTTCGAGACGGAGACGGTGTTGGCCGTGCCCATCAGGACCGATCACCGGACCATTGGCGCCATCGAGGTCATGAATCCAGCCAGCGGCAGCTTCGACGAGAAGGCACCGGAGCTCCTGAGCCAGGTTGCCAACCAAGCCGCGGCAGCCATCCGCAACGCCGAGCTATACGAGCGAGCACGACAGGCGGAGCGCCGCTACGAAAGCCTGTTCCACACCAGCCCGGCTCCAAACATCGTTATGGATTTCGACACCCGGATCCTGGACCTCAATCCTAAGGCCTGTAACCTGCTCGGTGAGCCGATCGATGCGCTTGTGGGCTCGCTCTGGTACGATGTACTCGGCGATCAGCGGTCTTCGTTTGAGGCCCCCTTGCGCGAGGTGCGTGCAAACGGACAGGTGAGCACGGAGATGAGCGTACCATCCCCGAGCGGTCCGCGGGTTCTGGAGGTCCAGATGACCATCATCGACTACGGAGGTCGCGAGGCCATCCAGTGGATCGGGCATGACGTGACGGAGCAGATAGAGCTAGAGCGCATGCGGGACGATCTGATGCACATGATCATCCACGATCTTCGCAACCCATTGGGCAACGTGATCAGCAGCCTGCAGATGATGCGCACGGCTCTGATTGAGAACGACAACACGCTGCCTATGAGGGACGTGCTGCAGGTGGCCATGAGGAGCAGCGAGAGACTGCGGCGGCTGATCGATTCGCTCCTCAGCCTGCGTCAGCTGGAGGAAGGCAAGGCCGACCTGGACAAGAGCCCAGTCCCGCCAACCATCCTGACTCGGGAAGCCCTCGAGCTTGTGCGTCCCATCATCCAGAAGAAAGAGCAGGAGTTTATCCTCGACGTTCCCGCGGATCTACCTCCGGTGCGCGTCGATCGAGACATGGCCAGCCGTGTTCTGACGAACCTCCTGGACAACGCGGCCAAGTTCACCCCCACCGGGGGAAAGATCCAACTCACCGTGGTGAGACACGACGGCGAGTTGCTCTTCACCGTGTCCGACACAGGGCCAGGCATTCCTGCGGAGTCGCGGGAGCGCGTCTTCGAGCGCTTCACCCGGCTGGATGGTGCGAAGGGTACGAAAGGAACTGGCCTGGGACTTCCCTTCTGCAAGCTGGCGGTGGAAGCGCACGGCGGCAAGATCTGGGTGGAGAGCACGCCCGGTCAGGGCAGCCAGTTCAAGTTCAGCCTGCCCCTGGAGGGCGAGTGACAAGCCGGCTCTACCACACCGAGCCGTATCAGACCCACTTCGAGGCGCGCGTCGTCGAGGAGCTGACCTGGTACGGACGTCCCGCCGTGGTGCTCGACCGCACGGCCTTCTATCCTGCATCTGGTGGACAACCCGCCGACCATGGCGTCCTGGATGGTGTCCCCGTGGTCGACGTGGTGGCGCGCGAGTCGGACGGCGCGATCGTCCACGTCCTATCACAGGAGCTATCCGACCAGACGGTCGCGGGACAGGTCGATTGGGAGCGGCGCTTCGACCACATGCAGCAGCACACGGGACAGCACATCCTCTCGGCTGCGTTCGAGAAGGAGCTCGGTGCAGAGACGGTCGGCTTCCATCTGGGAGGCGACTCGAGCACCATCGACCTGGACGTGCCCGGGTTGAAGATGGAGGATGTCGAGCCGGTGGAGGCCCTCGCCAACGAGATGGTGTGGGCCGACCGCGAGGTGGCGGTGCGCTTCGTGGGATGGGATGCTTTGGCCGCGCTGTGCGTCGAGCCTCCGCCTGACGTGGAGGGACCCGTCCGTCTGATTGTGATCCCCGGCCCACGAGGGGAAGCCGGGACGGAGTTCGACGTGAACCCCTGCGGCGGGACGCACGTGGCGCGCACTGGCGAGATTGGGACGGTCAAGATCGTGGGCCTTGAACACCGTGGGGATCAGACTCGCGTCACGTTCCTCTGCGGCGGCCGCGCGCTCCGCGACTACGGGGACAAGAGCCACGTGATCGACGAGCTGACAGGCAGGCTGACCGTCGGATACTGGGAGCTGGACGAAGCTGTCGAACGGCTGAGGGAGGAGAACAAGGAGCTGCGCCGCAGCGAACGGGAACTCCGCCAGCGGCTGCTCGACGCGGAGGCCGTTCGGTTGGTGGAAAGCGCGGAGGCGCGGGGGCCGTATCGATTGGTCAGCCGCGTGTGGCAGGGCCGCAGCCCCGATGAGTTGCGTATCCTCGCCCGCAAGCTGGCGGAGCATAGCGCGGTCGTGGCTCTGCTGTTCACCATCGACGAGCGGACCCATCTCTGCTTCGCGCGCGCTGAGGACCTCACGCTCGACATGAACCTGCTAGTCCAGGATGCGTGTAGGCGCCTCCACGGCAGGGGCGGCGGTCGCGCGCAGGTCGCTCAAGGAAGCGCCCCGGCAACCGACGTGAGCGAGGTCGAGCGCGTCGTCAGCGAGCTGCTGACGGGATTGGGCCCGCTCTGATCAACCTGCTCGCCCCCGCCCCCAGAGCCCGTCCTACCGCACGTCCAGGACAACCCACCGACGGCGGAACGCAATTCCTGATCGCTTCCACAGAAACCGTAAGGAAGATACGATGAAACAGATCGCGCCCAACATCTACGTCTCAACAGAGTACCCCTACGTCAACGTCGGCTGCGTGGTTGGACCGGACGGGACGGTCGCCCTCGACGTGCCAAGCCTGCCTGAGGACGCGCTGAACTGGCGTCGGCGCGTGCTGGAGGTAGGCGAAGGGCCCATCGTCTACACGGCTCTCACCGACGCACATCCCCACCGTCTGCTGTGCGCGGGCCTGCTCGAGGCCCCAATCGTTGCCTCGAAGGCTGCCTACGAAGTCGCGTCCGAGTACACCCGTGGGTTCTGGCGCAACGTCACCCGCCGTCTCAGACGATACCACCCCGAGCAGGAGACCGCTCTGAAGGAGGTCGAGCCCGTGCTGCCGGAGATCCTGTTCACCAACACGTTGACCTTGCACAAGGGCGGGGCAGACGTGACAATCGAAAGGATCGACGGCGCTGCGCCGGGAAGCGCGTGGATCGACCTGCGGGAAGAGGGAATCCTTTTCGTCGGCGACACCCTGGTGATTGGCAGACCGCCGGTCATGAGCGAGACGCCGGATTCGAAAGCGTGGCTAGACACACTCACCACTCTGAGGCGCCCTCGTTTCTCCGACGTCACCCTCGTGCCCGGTCGGGGACCCCTAAGCGATCAGTCGGGGACCGAGAAGTTGAGCGAGTATATCCGCGTGGCGCGCCGCCGCGTTCGCTCGCTCGTGCGATCCGGCGGGCCGCGTGACGATGTGTCGGGTTTCACCGACGAACTTCTGTCGCTCTACTCACTCCCGGACGGAGAGCGTGACCCGTTCCGTCGCCGCGTCCGGAACGGGCTCAAGCAGGTGTACGATCAGCTGATCATCGAAGAGGAGGAGAGTGGGTAAGCTCTACGTCCTTTCGAAGGCTCGCACGGCGATTGATCGCGTTCGCCAGCTGTTGAGTCGGGCAGAGGCGGACATGTCCAACCTGGGCGGCGACGGGCCGGGTTGTTGAATTCGCTGGCGGCGGTGACGGCCACGCCATAGCGGGACGCTCAGATGAAGACCGAGGAACCACGGACGCCCGGTGAGACGTGCCGGAGAGCGTGACATCGACTTCTGTGCCTCCTGGGCCTCGATGCGCCGCTTGTGCCACCCGCGCCAGCTGCACCGGAGGCAGAAGAGGAGAATGTGGCGACAGCGAGGGGGAAGATGGATCAGGCACGCCGGGTGAAGGCGGCTCACGAGCACGAGCTTATGAGGAAGGCAAATGTGGTTGGTGTGGGGATCGGGTTGCGGCAGCAAGGCGGAGAGCAGACCGACGAGCCAGCCATCGTGGTTTCTGTGAGCCGAAAGGTACCTTTGTCATTGCTCGATGAAGAGGATCGGATACCGCGACAGTTGGAGGGGGTACCGGTGGACGTGCAAGCCATTGGCGAGCCCAGGGCGCTGGACGAACGTGGAGGCTGACATGACCATGGAGCAACTGGCCAAGGCAAGGCAGGTGAAAGAAGCCTACGCGACCGATCTGTTGACAAAGCGGAACGTCGTGGGGGTTGGGCTGGGCCACAAGGTCAGAGGCGGGAGGGACACGGGAGAGCTGAGCCTCGTGGTCTCGGTGACCAGGAAAGAACCGGTTACTGCTCTGGCGCCAGAAGATCGGGTTCCGAAGGCGCTCGATACCATGAGCACGGACGTGGTGGAGACGGGCCTGCTGCGTGCCTTCCCGAACAGCACCGAGGAACTGGGACCGCAAGACCGTTGGCGCCCGGTCGTGCCGCCAGGGGTTTCAGTGGGTCACTACATGATCACCGCCGGAACATTTGGCTGCCTGGTGCGACGCCGCGAGGAGCTCTTCATCCTGTCCAACAACCACGTGTTGGCTAACTCGAACGAATGCTCAGACTGGGACCCCGTTCTGCAGCCGGGACCTGCCGACGGCGGGGGACCGGAGGACCGCATCGCCAGGTTGGCTCAGTACGTGCCTATCGTGTTCGAGTCCGAGCCGTCGGAGTGTGAAGTCGCCGACCGGGTGGTTGAGTTGCTCAACGCCATCAGCAGTGCCCTGGGATCGCATCACCGGCTTGAGGCGGTGAAGATAGGCAGAGACGCCAACCGGGTCGACGCCGCTCTGGCACGTCCTCTATCCCCGAACCAGGTGACGAACAAGATTCTTGGAATCGGGGTGCCCGTTGGCATCGGCGCCGCCTCCCTGGGCAGCCGGGTGCAGAAGTCGGGGCGCACCACAGGACACACGGAGGGCACGATCACCCAGGTTGACGCCACGCTGCGCATCGACTACGACGGAGCCAAGGCGCTCTTCACCGGTCAGCTCGTCGCCAGCCCGATGAGCCTGGGTGGCGACTCCGGCTCAGCGATCCTGGATATGGACAGGCGTGTCGTAGGGCTTCTCTTCGCCGGCTCCCAGGGCGCGACGATTCTCAATCCCATCGACGAGGTGCTCGCCACGTTCGGGGTCGAGCTGGTGTTGTAGATCCCAGACGGCCAGTCGAAGGGCCTCTTCCCCAAACCCGGATACGGCTCTAGCACTCGCTGTAGCCACACGCGTAGCAGTGGCGACAGCCCTCCTCAAAGACCAGGGTCGCCTGACCACACTCGGGGCACAGATCCCCCTCGGGGAAAAGGGGAAGCTGCTCCGTTCCACGCGGCGCCTCCAGAGAGTCACTGAGGCCCAGGTGCTCCGCCAGCACCTGCGCGACACCGTCCGGCAGACTCCGCACCCGGTCGCGCCCGAAGCCCAAAGACCTCCCGCCACCAATGCCCTTCAACTGGCGCACGACCTGATTCAGCCGCCTGGTGGACGATAGAGGGGAGGGAATACGCAGCACCAGCGATATCAGACGTCCGATCGCCTCCGCCACGGCCGCCGTATCGGAGCCGGCCTTGCCAACGTTGAGGAATACCTCAAACGGCTCGTCCTCCCCGTTGACGTTGACGGTGGTGTAGGCCGTCCCCAGCGGTGTGCGTACCCGGTAGGTCTGCCCCACCAGTGAATGGGGGCGCGGTCGCACCTTCGTCGCGCCCATCGTCCGCTGCTCCAGCTTCTTCGCCTGACGCGTCTCCTCCGTCTCCAGCACCACCTTATCGCGGGAGCCAGTGACATAGACTGTGAGCCCTTTGCAACTCAGCTCCCAGGCCAACTGGAAGGCCTCAGCCACGTCGCCGAGCACAGCGTCCGCCGGGAAATTGATGGTCTTGCTGATCGAGGCGTCCACGAAAGCCTGGAGCGCCGCCTGCATGCGGACGTGCTCCTCGGCGGGTATGTCCTGAGCGACCACGAAGACCCGACGAGTCTCCTCCGGCACCTCCTCCACGTCCTGACAGCTTCCCGAGATGGCTACCTGCTCGACAATCCGCTCCCGGGTCGCCTCGTCCAGCCCCGCTTCCTCGAGGGCCTCCCGGAAGAGAGGACTGCTGTATCTCAGCTCCACGTCCTCGCCGTTGTCCTTCATGTGGCGCACGTAGGCCAACGCGAAGACGGGCTCACAACCGTATGCCTCGATCCCGGCGATCGTCGAGCGTGTGCCGGTGGGGGCGATGGTGGTCTGCGCGGCGTTCCGAATGCCGTGGCGCTCGATGCCGGCAACGAGAGCTTCCCAGTCGAGCGGCGGGCGTCCCCATCGATCCAGCCGGGTGAAGGGCTCCACCGGCTGCGGAGGCTCCCAGCACAGATGCTGCGGATCATAGATGCTACCTGTGATAGCAGGGAATGGGCCTCGCCTCCGTGCCAGGTCGACGCTGGCCCGCATGGCGTGGTAACGAATGAAGGCCATCAGCTGTCCGGCCAGCTCTCGACTCTCTTCGCTGCCATAGCGGACGCGGAGCCGATAGAGGACATCCCCCAACCCGGTGATACCCAGGCCGATGCGCCGCGAGCGCCGGGCAGCCTCAGCCAACTCTGGCACTGCCGGGACGTAGCCGTTGGCATCGATGACGTCGTCCAGGAAGCGAACCGATTGTCTGACGGTCGTCGCCAGCCCCTCCCAGTCGATGTTGGCCACCCCGTCATCGTCCCGGTGGACGTGCCAAGCCAGATTGATCGATCCGAGACAGCAGTTCTCGTAGGGAAGAAGAGGCTGTTCGCCACATGGGTTAGTCGCCTCGTAGTGGCCCAGGTGTGGGGTGGGATTATCACGATTGGCGGTATCCAGGAACAGGAGTCCCGGCTCGCCGTTTCGATAGGCCGCCTCGACGATCTCCTCGAACAACTCGCGGGCCGGGACGGTTTCCCACGTCTCCCCATCCTGGGGGTTGATCAGGTCAATCACACTATCCTCGGACAGGGCCCGCATGAACTCGTCGCTCACGCCCACCGAGATGTTGAAGTTGGTGATGGCGTATTCGTTCGACTTACAGTGAATGAACTGACGAATGTCCGGGTGGTTTGTGTTCAGCACCGCCATGTTCGCACCGCGCCGCGCCCCGCCCTGGCTGATGATCTCCGAAGCGGTATCGTAGACCTGCATGAAGCCGACCGGGCCAGTGGCCCGTCCACCGCTGGAGTGAACGACGGCGCCCTTCGGCCGCAATCTGGAGAAAGAGAAACCGGTTCCACCACCGGTCTGTTGGATCAAAGCCATGTCCCTTAAGGTCTCGAAGATGCCGTCGCTCCTGCGACCCATATCATCGGAGATGGGCAGCACGAAGCAAGCTGCCAGCTGAGAGAGAGGCGTCCCGGCTCCGGTGAAGGTGGGCGAGTTGGGCAAGAAGCGGAGCTCGCTCATCAGGTCGAAGAAGACCTCCTCAGCCTCTGGGCAGTTGCCGTCAAGGCCCTCCTCGGCAGCAGCGATGTGGGACGCGACGCGGCGGAAGGCTCCCTCGACGGTCTCCACCGGCCCCCCATCCGGGCCTTTGCGCACGTAGCGACGGCGAAACACCTCCAGGGCATTCTCGGAAAGCCGGTCCTCGATTCGCTCTGCGGCAGGTGCATCCCGGGGGGATGCGTCGTTCTCTACGCATTCTTCACTCGTCATGAAGACACTCCTTGTCTATCCGCCACTCTGCCATCGGCGGATTTCGGATTCTTCAACCCCGTGGTGAGCTTGTTTCTCACCTCTCGTTTGACGCGGGCCGCCAGGGCATCCTGGTGATCCCGCAGGAAGGCCCGCACCGCCTCCGGATCGTGCACCACCAACTCCCGCAGGGCCCAGGAGAGGGCCTTCACCACCATGTCATCGTGGTCGTCGATCAGGAGGCGGCAGACTGCGAGGGTGCGTGGCACGTCGCCCTGCCCGCCGTAACTGCGGAGGTTGAGGGCAACTGTGCTCACCAACGCCGCCCGCCGCCACCAGCGATCCTCCGAGCGAGCCCAACGGTGAATCAGGGCATCGGGCACCTGCCCCCGAAGCCAGGCGGGTCCGGCCAGGGTCCGTGCAAAGGAATCCACCGCGCCCCACCCCTCCATTCCCTGGCCGAATGCCTCCAGCTCTGCTTCCCCGACGGATCGAAACGCGACCTGATGGTCGCGGATCAACTCATATGCCACCCAGCGCTGCCCGTGGTTCTCCAGAAGCTCCTTCGCCACCTCAAGAACGAACGCCCCGCCAGCCTGTTCATACGCACGAGAGTACCTACGGCGAACCGCTCGCACGTTCGGCACGTTGGTGACGGGCAATGCCCGGATCTCGGCGTCGATCTTCGCAGCCACCTCCACCGCGCTCATGGAACGACCTGGATGACCTCCCGTCTGTCCCTCGCTCACGGACCCTACCCCACCTCCACGTACACTCGCAGCAGATTTCGCCACTGGTCGAGGAACTCGTCCTCGCGCTGCCAGGCCAGGCCGTGGTACTCCAACCGATTCGGGTTCCCCGAACGCCTAATGGCTGGGTCTACAAACAGGAACCCGCGCCCGGCCAGGTGACCGAAGACGACCTTGGCGTGCGCCCAGCCCCGATACCGCCCGCCCTCCCAGTGGAGCGGCTGGGCGACCATCACGATCGTAATCTGGTCCTCCAGGAGGTTGCGCCGCAGCCGCTCCAGCGTGCCAAAGGGCCTCCAGCGGGCACGGATGCCCCGCTCGCGCAAGCCGTGCACGATGCCCCACGGAAACGTGGCCCAGTTGGGGATGCGCGAGGGCAGCACATAGGGGAAAGCACGCCAGGCCAGGCCCAGTCGATTCATCTCCCCGGCCACCATCGCCCCCTTCAGGTCCTCGTGCTCACTCAGCGCATTGGCCGCGATGACCAGGCTGGCGGGCCCGCAGTCGTTCGTGGCCCCCTGGTATAGATGGTACCTGTAGACTGGCTTCCGCAGGCGAAAGGGCACGCCGCTCAGATCCGGTGCCTCCTTCATATTCTATTCCTGCTCAAGCCGCGCAGCCTCCCCGTCATTCCCACATCCAGAGCGCGCACACTGCTGATCCTCGCGCTGGTTCCCGGGTCCCCGCGTCGCCGGCCGGCAGCCACGACGAGTTGTGCAGCGGCTCCCCCGGCGGAGCGACGGACGACGGCGCCAATCAGCACGCACGCTACTCCCGGTCCTCCAACAGCCGATTGACCTCCGCTCGCACCTCCTCCAGATCCTCCAGCCCCAGGTAGATGATGGCATAGCGGATGTAGGAGACCGGGTCCAGAGCCTTCAACTCCTCGATGACCAGGTCCCCAATCGCCCGGGAGGGAACCTCGGTCTTGCCCATCTGGCGGATGTGACTTTCGACGCGGTCGGCCACGCGCTCCAGATCTCCAGCCGAGACCGGCCGCCGGGCACACGCCACGCGGAGGCCGGAGACCACCTTGTCACGGTCGAAGCTCTCGCGACGCCCGTCGCGCTTCACCACTAAGGGCGCTGTCATGATGGCCCGCTCCATGGTCGAGAAACGCCTGTCGCACGCCTTGCATTCTCGACGACGACGAATACTGTGTTCCTTGCGCGTGGTGTCGATGACTCGAGTCCGCTTACTGCCGCAATAAGGGCACCTCATGACTGCTCTCTCCTCAACAGACGCTGTCTTCGGCTGGGAACAGTAGGTGTGCGCACCAAACTGGCCGGATGCGCCAAGACTACCGCTACAGAGCGCCCTAGATACAGAAAACCCACTTATGGGGTTCTGAGAGGGGTTTCCCCCGACATATTGGGGAACTGCTTTCGAATTCTACCATAGCCCGGGAGACCGGACAAGCGCTGGACGTGCTTCTTACCTTAAAATTGGCGGGGATCAAACCGAATTCCAACTCTTTCCAACCCAAGTCAACTGGATTCCAAACTCACCCCATCGGTAGCCCTCTCGACTTTGTGATACACTTACACCCGTAGTTCCCCGAGGGTCCCTCAGTTGGCGGATCTGCAAGGGAGGAGATGGAGAGCCGCGACCCGCAGGCCGGTCATCCTCTCGGGCGTTGGCATCGCTCTCATCTGACGCGCTTTAGAGAAGTGGATAACGTCGGGCTCTCAAGGAGCATTGCGATGGACTTTGCGCGGAGAGACTCTGGCGCGGCGAAGTTGGTCGATTTGAACGCCACATTGGTGCAGCGACTGCTGCGCTGGCGGTGGCCCATCCTGGCGCTGGCATCCATCCTCTTCCTCACCTGGCACGCCCTTGAACACTATTCAGCGGGAATGCTGGATCGGGTGCACTTCCTGGAGGAAGCGGTTATCTTCGCTGTCTTCGGCCCGGTTCTCAGTGGACTGGCCCTCACCTGGCTAGCTCGAGTGGGCGCGGAGCAGATCAAGGCTCACAACCGCCTGCACCTCGAACACGAGTTGAGCCGGAACCTGGCAGACACCGGCAGCTGGGACGAATTGACCGCTGAGATCGTCTCCTTTCCGCGCAGGGTGCTGCCGGTGATCGGGACCTCGCTGCTCGTGGGCGGCGCAGGAGAGGGCCAGCTCGGCCGGGTGGCCGAATGGTGGGACCCTGACCGAGAGTGGCCACCGGACCCAGGAGACCGCGTTCCGTGTGCCTGCCAGGCGTGTGTGTCGCCTCCGTCTTCGCTATCGCCCACGCTCTTCCAGTGCCACTGTATAGACCGCACCAAACCAGCCGCACTCCGCAATCGGTATTGCCTGCCGCTCAAGCACGGAGAGAGGCTGGTCGGCTTGCTCTACCACTACCTCCCTCACGGCTTCCAACCCACAGCCGAGCAGACCGACAGCCTGAACGCTCTGGGTGCGATGATGGCCGTTGCTCTCGACGGCGCCCGGCCCGACCGGCCGGCCCAGGTCGAGGCTGCCGCCATTGAGGCTGAGCGGAAGCGAATCGCGCGGGATCTCCACGACACGCTGGGCCAGAGCATCGGATACCTCCACCTCAAACTGGATCAGCTGACTAGCGATGCTACATTGAAGGAGATTGTGGCGATTCGGAGGCAACTCGAGCATATGAGCATCGTGGCCAACGAGTCCTACGAGCAGGTGCGCAGTGTGGTGACAGGGCTTCACGCTCCCACCGCCAACGAGTTGGCGGCGACGCTGGAGGAGCGGGCCCGCTCGATAGGCGACCAGGCCGGCTTCGAGGTCACGTTCCTTCCAAAGGGCACGCCGCATCCTCTCGATCCCCACGCGGAACAGCAGGTCTTCTACCTCGTCCAGGAGATGCTCAACAACGTCGCAAAACACGCCGACGCCCAGCGGGTCGAGCTGACGCTCTCGTGGGGAGCAGATGCTCTGTCCATCGCCTGCTCTGACGATGGCAGAGGATTCGATCCGAGCGCCTTTCGCAGCAACGGCCACTTGGGCCTGCGGATGATGCACGAGCGGACCGAGGAGATCGGCGGCGAATTGAGCATCACCTCATCACCCGGCAGCGGCACGAAAATCGCCCTCTCAGTCCCCACTGGCAGGGCCGCTCCCGGCGCTGGTCCTAACGGAGGACAGGATGAGGATCCTGCTCGTTGACGACCACGTTCTCTTTCGAGAGGGAGTCACCAGCCTGCTCAACTCGCAGCCCGATATGGAGCTGGTCGGGGAAGCGGGTACCGTCGCGGAGGCCATCGCGTTGACGAAGAGACTGCGGCCCGACGTAGTTCTCATGGACTTCGGTCTTCCTGACGGCACCGGGCTGGATGCCACACAAGCGATCCTCAGAGATCAGCCGGAGACTGACATCGTCTTCCTCACCTTCCACGACGACGACGAACGGTTGTTCGCAGCCATCCGCAAGGGGGCCAAGGGATACCTTCTGAAGAACGTGTCGACGTCCGAGCTTCTGAAGTATCTCCGAGGCCTCGAGAAGCACGAAGCGGCAATCACGCCGGACATGACCAGCCGGATCCTGGAGGAGTTCGCCCGCTCGCGGCCCACAGAGGCAGCTGATCGGCCTGAGCTGGACGAGCTGACGCCGCGGGAGCTGGAGGTGCTCGAGGAACTGACCACGGGCGCTACCAACCGCGAGATAGCCGACCGCCTCATTATCAGCAAGAACACGGTGAGGAATCACGTCAGCAGCATCCTCAACAAGCTGAACGTCGGAAACCGCCGTGAGGCAGCCCGCGTGGCCCGTCGCCGCGGGCTATCAGACGAACCGCCTCGCGAGTCATAGAACCCCAGCGAAAGACAGCTCATCCCCTGCCCCGACACGCCCTTTCCGCCGAATCGGGCCCGTGTCGCCCAGGCGGGCAGCACATCCCACGCACTCCTGGGCAAGGCGCCTCTCAGGGGAGCACGGCCTCCTTCGCCTCTTCCGGACCTCTCCCACTTCCTCGACGATCATGGTAGGTGCCAGAACCAGAGTCGCCCCGTATTAGTCCGATGACCATCGAAGGACTAGTACAACAACCACCCCCGATGGTCGCAAGATAGTCCCCCTTTTAGGTCTGGAAGGATTACCTCGCACCATAGACGGCGCGTCTCCGGTGTGGCACAATAGTTGTCAACAGCAGGACCGTGCGGCTGGTGTGCGTGGCCGATTCTCGACTCCACTGGGGGAAGACGCGACTATGAATGACCTGCGGGTCCTGGTCTTGGGAGACGGTCTGGTGCTCGGCTCAGGAATTCGGGATCTCCTATCCCGCGAGGCGGACCTGGAGGTCATTGCCCGCGCTCACGACGAGACCGGCGCATTGGTCGAGCAGCTCGACGACACGGACGTCGACGTCGTGGTGCTGGACGAGTCTGCCTGTCTGGCCGATCCTGGCAGCTGGCTGCCCGTCCTGCAGCGATGTCCCGAGCTTCGCGTGGTTATGGTGTGCACAGATAGCAACTGCGTGCAGGTCCTTGAGAGATCGAAAATCCAGATAGATGGAGCTGCCGACCTGGTCGAAGCCGTACGGGGCGTCGGCCGACGGCCATGAACGGATAAAGGAGGGAGCCATAGAGATCGATAGGAGACGTCCGGCCTACGGCGCAAGCCTTGATCTATGTCCACGGAAGTTGTCGTCACGGCTATATGAAGACAGGAGGAACGTAAATGATATCGGAAACTCATAGAAATGGTGGCAGGCTGCGCCAGAGTTTGCGCTGGTTGCCGCGCGTGCTCATCGCGCTGCACGTGCTACTCGTTCTGCTCGGCCTCCAAGTACCGCTATCTTCGCCGCAGATGGCGTTGGCGCAGACCAACACGCTGCAGATCGAGGTCATCAGCGCCCGCGACGAGCCTGACCATCCTGATGGCCCGGTGCTCAGAGGCGACGAGGTGACCGAGTACAAGTACCTGATCAACGTGGACAACACCGGAGATCCTTTCCAGGCCCACGAGCCTGACTGCTCGCCCTATCTGTATGATGCCGATGGCGAGATCACCGGTGCCAATCCAGATTACCCCGACAGCTG
>JAWLCP010000024.1:17984-32206 GCA_041687115.1 Anaerolineae bacterium | reverse complement strand
GCTCCGGCCAGGCACCCCTGCGGCGCCCAGGAGAGGACTCCTTACCGCTGCTTCCTCCCGGACCTGACGGGGTTCGGAGGCTCCTGCCGCGCAGGACCCGGCCATCAACACCTCCAGACCGCGGCAGTCTCGAGAGACGCGGCCCTCGGGAGGGAATTCGATCCCGCTATGGCGGATTGCGGGTACAAGGCACCGCCAGTTCCCCATCTAGCACGGCCGAGTATGATGATACCGTATGAAAGGTCGTTTGTCAACCGACGAAGGGGCCTGGAGAGTCAGAGTCCACATAGCGCATGGTGGCGCGGTCGTGGGCCGGGCCACGCCGCGTCATCAGACAGGCGACCCCGGTCCCGGTGGTCCCTGCGTGGGCCTGAGCACCCCGATCGGCAGCAGGTTGCCTCCCAAGACCAGGAAGGTATAATCCCTTCGATGAGCGGTGGAAGGGGCGAGAATCGCTACTTGGGGCTGATGGGAACGCGCGGCATCTCGGGGTTCCTTGCGGCATCGATCGTCTGTTTGAGCGGTGCGACTCTCGGGTGGGGCGTGTGAACGTCGTCATGGTTGGGCCCTTCGGGATGCGACCCCGCACGACGATGCGCGTGCGCGCGTTGCCGATGGCGAAAGCGCTGGTGGGCCGGGGGCATTCAGTCACGATGATCCTTCCGCCTTGGCAGAATCCAGAGGACGCGGGGCGACGGTGGGAGGAGGGTGGGGTCATAGTGGAGAACATCTCCCTGCCGCCTCACACTCCTGGTCTGTTCCACGCGGCGACTGCACTCCGACTGACGCGCGGAGCGCTTTCGCTCCGGCCCGACGTCGTACATCTCTTCAAGCCCAAGGCTTACAGCGGCCTGACGCACTGGCTGCTGGCCCGCGTCCCCCGTGCCCGACGCCCCTGGTTGGTCGTGGATACCGACGATTGGGAGGGACCGGGCGGCTGGAACGAGCTCGGTGACTACACCTGGCCGGAGCGTCGTTTCTTCGCGTGGCAGGAGCGCTGGGGCCTGACGCACGCGGATTCGGTCACTGCTGCCAGCCGCATGCTGGAGAGCCTGGCCTGGGCGATGGGTGTCTCCCGGGATCGCGTCTTCTACGTGCCGAACGGCGTGGGGGAAGATCAGGCTTGCAGCAGAGTCCGCTGCGTGGGAAACGAAAGCGAGGGAGCAGGGCGCGAGGGATCATCCGCTTGTATCCTCCTCTACACCAGGTTCTTTGAGTTCCCCGTCTCGCGTGTGATTGACGTGCTTCGACGGGTACAAGAGCGTGTCCCAGACGCTCGGTTGCTGGTCGTGGGAGAGGGTCTCTTTGGCGAGGAGGAAGAGCTGTTTCGCCTGGCCGCGCAGTCCGGACTGACCGTTGCCAGCCCCTCATCACACGACGGCCAGACACGACCATGCGCGGATGCCTCCCAGTCGACCACGCTCCCGGACATCACCTATGCCGGGTGGGTTCCTGCTAGAGAGCTCCCGTCGACCTTGGCCGAGGCGACCGTCGCCATATACCCCTTTGATGATACGCTGGTCAACCGGGCGAAGTGCGCCGTGAAGCTGCGGGACTTGCTGGTCGCCGGCCTGCCGGTGGTGGCTGAGTCTGTGGGGCAGAACCGGGAGTATATCCGGGATGGTGAGACAGGCCTTCTGATCGACCCAGGGAACGTCGCTGCGTTCGCTGACGCTGTGGTTCAGGTGCTCAAGAATCCGGCGCTGGGGGAGCGGTTGGGGCAGGCCGCCTCCCGCGACGTGCGAGAGCGATTCGCCTGGGAGAAGTTGGTGGAAGATGTGGAACAAGCGTACCAGCGGGAGAGGTCGTGAGGACGCTCATATGGCGGTGGCTCCCGGCGTTGGCGTGGATGGGCCTGATCTTCTTCGTCTCCGCTCAACCGTCTCTTCCGTCGGCGCCTGCCTGGTGGGATCTCATCCTCAAGAAGACAATGCACGCAGTGGCCTACGCCATCTTGACATGTCTCTACCTGCGGGCGCTGCGGGGCACGTGGGAGGACGACAGAATAACCCGTGTAGCAGGTGTCATCCTGGCTGTGGCGTACGCGATTAGCGACGAGGTTCATCAGACATTCGTGCCCGGCCGGAATGGCACCTGGGTGGACGTCCTGCTGGACGGCGTCGGGATACTGAGCGTCATGCTGCTTGATTCGCGTCACGCGAATCGGGGTTGCTCGAGGGCTCCGGAAGTTTCCGAATGAGAATCTCGCCGAATAGCGTCTCCTGGTGGACGCGCACACGGTCCTGTTTGATCAGCTCGAGCACAGCCAGCAGGGTGACGATGATCTCAAGACGACTGGCCGCCCTGGACAGCAGGGTGCGGAAGCTCACCTCTTCCTGGCGAGACAACTCGTGCTCGATGTGGTCGATCTGCTCTTCGATCGTGACTGTGACCGGAGAGACAACTTCACCGACAGGAGGGCCGGGAACGGTATGCAACGCCTCCTGTGCCAGTGAGATGAGGTCCTGGATGGTGACCTCGCTCAGATCGGGTTCAGGTGTGAGACGCCGGGGAGGGACGAGCCGAACATAGCTGTGCAGCCCCTTCCTCTCTCTCTCGTGGAGCAGGCCAGCGACTTGCTTGAACTGGCTGTAAATCTTGAGTTGTCGTACCAGGTCGCGACCCACGTCCTCTGCCTCGTCTTCGGGGCTCGGCCTTGAGGAACTGGGGAGCAGGGCTGCTGACTTGATGAGGACGAGTTTGGCCGCCACCACGAGGAAGTCCGCCAGATCCCTGACATCGCGTTGCTCCAGGTCGGCCAGGCGCTCGAGGTATTGATCGGTGACCTTGGCCAGCGCGACGGCGGTGATGTCGAGCTCCTCTCGCTCAATCAGGCGCAGGAGCAGGTCGAGTGGGCCCTCGAAGACAGGCAGTTTGATCTGGTAGAATGGCATCTTTGTGACCTCGAATTATAGCACAGATGCGCTGGTATCCAAGACTTTCCTTGACCTGTGATATGTGGTATAATTCCTGCCTCAGAAGCCCCGGTGCGAAAGGCTGAGGTCTACCGGGGCGGTTACTTGTGTATGGGAGACATCTGTGTTCAATCCGATTGACGCCTTTCTTGGTCTGTTCTCGTTAGACATCGGCATTGACCTTGGCACGGCCAATACGCTGGTCTACGTGCGCGGGAAAGGCATCGTCATCAACGAGCCGTCCTGGGTTGCGGTCGAACGGAAGTCGCGGAGAGTCCTTGCCATCGGTGCGGAGGCGAAGGAGATGGTGGGACGCACACCAGAGAACATCGTCGCCATTCGGCCGATGCGAGACGGCGTGATCTCCGAGTTCGAGGTCACCGAGGCCATGCTCGACTACTTCATCAAGAAGGCACACAGCCAGTTGATGCTCCCCTTCCCTCGCCCGCGGGTGGTTGTGGGTATCCCGAGCGGTGTGACTGAGGTCGAGAAGCGTGCCGTCTACGATGCTGCGCTGTCCGCGGGAGCCCGGGAGGTGTACCTGATCGAGGAGCCGATGGCGGCCGCCATCGGCGCCGGTCTCCCGGTAACGGAGGCACGGGGCGTAATGGTGGTCGATGTCGGAGGTGGAACGACCGAGGTCGGCGTCTTCTGCCTGGGCGGCATCGTCGTCAGCCGCTCCCTGCGTATCGCCGGTGACGAGATGGATGAGGATCTCATTCAGTACGCTCGTCAGAAGTACAATCTGTACATTGGCGAGTGGATGGCAGAGCGGACGAAGATCGCCGTGGGTTCAGCCTACCCGCTGACCGAAGAGATGACCATGACGATACGGGGTCGGAACCTGGTCACTGGGTTGCCCGAAGAGATCGAGATCAGCAGCATTGAGGTGCGAGAAGCGTTGAGCGGATCGGTGGATATCATCCTGGACGCCATCCGCGATACACTCGACGATACGCCACCGGAGCTTGTCTCTGACCTCATGGAGACGGGCATCTGCATGGCGGGCGGAACCTCACAGATGAAGGGCCTGGCTGAGCGTGTGAGCGAAGAGGTGAACATCCGTGCCTGGGTCGCTCAAGACTCTATGACGTGCGTCGCGCGCGGCGCGGGGAAGGTTCTGGAGGAGCTCGATACCCTGCGGGAGGTTCTGGTCAGCGCGGACGATCGACGCCCCGCCTTCTTCGGTAGATTCTGAGTAGACAGGGAATGAAGCAATTCACACGTCCGCCTGTGTCGATTCGACGAACGGGCGAGCGATCTTGGCTTCCTCTGGTTCTCCTTATCCTCGGTCTGCTCCTTCTCGTCCTGCACGAATCTGGTCTCCTGGCCCCGGTTGAAAGGGCAACTCATTACGTCCTCGACCCGCTGCAGCGCCTTTCCTCAAACGTTCTTGGCGGCGCCGGAGGCGTGTTTCGGACAATGCGCGAGACGCGCGAGCTGCGTGCTGAGGTTGAGGGCCTTCAGGCCCAAGTGGACGCCCTGAGAGTGGAGAACGTTCGCCTGCGTGAATATGAGGCCGAGGCGCAGGAGCTGCGAGGCTTGCTCAACTTCGTCAGTGAGTATCCCATTTCGGCCCATCTTGGTGCTGAGGTCATCACGCGCGACGCTTGCGAGACGTACCCTTGTGGCGACATCGTGGGTGTGGAGACAAATCCCTATCTGCGCTACATCACGATTAACGTGGGAGCCCAGGAGGGCGCGGACGTCGGTATGTCGGTCGTGAGCGGTGGGGCGGGGCTGGTAGGGCGTATCATGGAGGTAGGGCCGCGCACAGCGAAGGTGCAGCTTCTCTCGGATCCCGACAGTGCTGTCGCTGGTCTCTTGCAGACGACCCGGGCGACCGGTCTGGTCGTGGGCCAGGCTGATGGGACGTTGCAGATGCAGTACATACCCCAGGAGGCGGAGGTAAGCGTGGGGGATATCGTGCTTACCTCCGGATTGGGTGGCTTGATGCCGAAAGGTCTGGTCATCGGTCAGGTTACCGAGGTGCAGCGGAGGGAGTACGAGACCTTCCAGACTGCTACGGTTCGGCCCGCAGTGGACTTCACCCGCCTGGAGCTAGCTCTGGTCGTCACGGACTTCAAGCAGATTCCTGTCGAGGAGGCACAGTCGGAGTAGCGGTGCGGCGTCGCGGGTGGTCACACTTGCGAGGGGCCTTCTCGCCCCACGTGCCCGCAGACTCCCGTCTCGTTCCTCAGGAGGCATGAAATCAACTTCTATCTCGCCTTTCCGCTTCTGACCGGCGTTGCGGTCCTCCAGGCGACGTTGCTGTCGCGCGTGAGCGTGTTGGGAGCGCGCCCCAACCTCATGCTGCTGGTGGTGTTGACCTGGAGCATCGTACGGGATCTGGACGAAGGGGTGATGTGGGCGTTCATCGGTGGTCTGATCATGGACCTTCTGTCTGGAGGACCCTTGGCTGGAATGGCGCTGGCCCTGGTCGCGGCGGCGTACCTGGCCGGGCAGTCGCTCGGGGAGGAGCTGGGCTCGGAGGCGGTGCGCTCGATCATCTTGACGGTGCTTGGAGCGTTGACCTATCATTTGGTCTTGCTGGTTGTCATCGGCTGGACGGGTCACACGGTGAGCTGGGGGTTCTCGCTGGCGCGGGTGGCGGGGCCCTCCGTGGTGCTCAATGGGATGCTGGCTCCCTTTGTCCTGCAGCCCATGAGTTGGCTGGAGCGGGCGACCAGCCGTGAGGGGGTGGTGCTGTGAGGGTCAGCATCCAGACCGACAGGATCGCCCCTGAACGTGGTTCAGATTCCTCGCGGCGCGGCAGGCCTGCGGGCCTATTGAGGGTTAAAGACTCTCTGCGAGTCTACTTCCTGGGCTTTCTCATCCTGGTCATCTTCGGGATCTTCACCCGCCGGCTGTGGCATGTTCAGTTTGTGCAGGGTCAGGAGTACCGCCGCGAAGCGAGGCAGCAGAGCACCGAGCTGGTGACGGTCCCCGCTTCGCGAGGGATTATCTATGATCGCAGCGGCGAGCGTCTGGTGCAGAACGTTCCCAGCTTCTATGTGACGGTCGTGCCCGGTTATCTGCCCGGGGAGATCGGAGCCGCTGAAGACGTGCTCATCCGCCTGGCTATGCTGCTGGACATGCCCTACGCGGCCGGCGAAGAGGACGGGGAGGGCCTGCGCGAGGTTGTGCTGACTCAACTGGCCGCTTGGCTTGCCGACTTCTCGTATGAGGAGGCGCCGGCCGAGGCTCTGCGCCGGGGTTTGGATCAGATCCAGAACGTGGCTCCCTACCGCCCCATCGTCATCAGACGGAACGTGGAGCGCGAGCGCGCGCTGGTCGTGGCGCAGGAGACGAACAGCTTGCCCGGCGTGTCCGTCGAAGTGGTGTCGGTGCGCGATTATCCCTACGGACCGTTGGTGTCGCAGGTGCTGGGCTATCTGCTGCCTATACCGGGAGAAAGGGAGCAGGCATACCGCGACGAGGGGTATGACCCGGCCATTGACCGGGTGGGCAGTGCGGGGGTTGAGGCCGCTTATGAGGACGTGCTGCGCGGGCAGAAGGGGGAGCGCGTCGTTGAGGCCGACGTGCTGGGTCGGGTGCTGCGGGTGGTCGAGGACCGCAGCCCTCCCGCCCCCGGTCAGAATGTGTACCTGACGCTCGATCTCGATCTGCAGGAGGCGGCAGATGAGGCGCTGAAGCTAGGGCTCGCGGAGGCCTCTTCCCCGCGGGGGGTGGCCCTGGCGATGAATCCACAGAGGGGCGAGATCCTGGCGATGGTGAGCCTCCCTACCTACGATGACAACGTCTTCGTGCGCGGCGTCACTCAGAGCGACGCCGATCGCTGGGACGATATCCATCGCCCGCTGTTTAACCACGCCATCCAGGTGGCTGTACCGCCGGGATCGATATTCAAGGTGGTCGTGGCGTCGGCCGCTCTGCAGGAAGGCGTCTTGACGCGCCATACGACGCTGAGCTGCCCGGGTCGGATCGTGGTGCCGAACAAGTACTACCCCAACGACCCGGGCTACGCGCAGCCCTTCTACTGCTGGAATAAAGCAGGTCACGGCTCGTTGGACGTCGTGGGTGGAATCGCCAATTCGTGTAACATCTTCTTCTACAAGGTGGGCGGTGGCTTTGAAGAGACCAGCTTCGACGGCCTGGGCGTGGGCCGCATCGCCGAGTACGCCCGGCTCTTCGGCCTGGGCGAGCGCACGGGTGTGGAGTTGCCGTTTGAGAGCGCCGGGCTGGTGCCCACGGCGGATTGGAAGCGCCATACCTACCAGGAGAGCTGGTCGACCGGTGACACGTACAATCTCTCCATCGGTCAGGGATTCCTCGAGGTGACGCCACTGCAGATGCTCAATGCGATCAATGCTGTGGCCAACGATGGCACGCTCTATCGTCCGCAGATCGTTCACCATGTCGCCGACGCCGAAGGCGAGACGACTGAGCCGTTTGAACCGGAGACGATCCGCGACTTGCCGATCGATGGAGAGGTTCTTTCGTTAGTCCGGGAGGGAATGGAAGGGGCTGTGGCTTATGGTACGGCAGCTCGGCGTGGGCAGATCGAGGGGCTGCGCATCGGGGGAAAGACGGGTACCGCCCACTTCTGTGATGATATCATGTGCGGTGTCGGCTATGAGCAGCCGGAGCACGCCTGGTTCGCCGCCTTTGCCCCCGTGGAGGATCCAGAAGTCTCCGTCATCGTCTTCCTCTACAACGGCGGAGAAGGCTCGGTGACGGCGGTACCCGTCGCCCGTGATATCTTGGCCCATTACTTCGAGATCGACGAGGAGGATGAGGCCTCACCCTGACGTCGCACCTGGCCTGACCCGTGTGCGTGCCCTAGGCCGCGCCGCGCTTGTCGGTGGAGCAGGAGCAGCCTGGGGCCTGGGGCTCTCGCGCTTCCTGGCGGAGGCCGTCCTCTGGTGGCCGCTGTACAGCTCCAGGTTGACGGTTGGTGCGGTCGCTCTCGGATGCGGCCTGATTGCCGCTGCCTTCTGGCGGTGGTCATTCATTCTCTTCCCCTCGCGGGCCGAAGTCGGTAGCTTGGCATCTGTCACGCCGCTCGTCTTGCCCCTCTTCTACGGCATTGGAGTTGTATCTCATCCCTTGGCCGGTGGGTTGCTCTTGCTTTTTGGGGCTCTCCTGGCCCTGCTGCTGGCCTGGGAGGATCGACCCACGTGGTTGCTCCCCGTCTTGCTCGGGCTGGGCGCCTCCGGTCTCTATCTGCGGACACTGCTGCCCTCGGTGGGAGAGGCGGATACCATGGAGTTTCAGGTGGTGGCCGCCAGGCTGGGTATAGCCCACCCGACCGGGTATCCGCTCTACATCCTTCTGACGAAGCTGTTCACCCTGCTGCCGCTGAATAACGTGGCATGGCGTGTCAATCTGGCCTCTGCGGTGTTTGCGATCGGTGCTGTTGTGCTGGTGTACGATATCGTGCGTCGTCTGACCGACCGTCCTCTGTTCTCCTGGTTGACCGCGCTCGCGTTCGCTTCCTCGACCACCTTCTGGTCTCAGGCAGTCGTCGCTGAGGTCTATACGCTGCACAACCTCTTTGTTGCGGCTCTCTTCTGGCTCCTGCTGCGCTGCCCGGGGCCGGGTGGGGAGGGAGAAGTCAGACAGGCCCGGCGCTGGCAGATGACTCTCCTTCTCGTTGGGCTGAGCCTGACGAACCACCTCACGACGCTGTTGCTGATTCCCGCAGTCGTGCTGGCGCTGCTCTGGGAGCGGCCGCGGGTGAGCTTCGGACAGTGGCTGGTCGGGGGTGGGCTCTTTCTGCTCGGTCTGTCTGTCTATCTGTTCATCCCGCTCCGCTGGCCTGCGCTCAACGACGGACGCTGGATGACAGTGCGTGACTTCTTCACCTACGTCAGTGGCGGTCAGTTTCACGGCGCCCTACGCCTGGATGGCTGGCAGGATCCGACCCGATGGCATATCGTGGTCCGGTTGTTCCGGGAACCCTTCGGTTCGGCCGGACTCTGCCTTGGGGGGCTGGGGGTGGTGAATCTGGCCATTCATCGTCGCCGTGCGCTGGCTCTGACGGGGGTCACCTTCGTGGCGTTCGTCCTCTACGGGCTCAGCTACTATGTGGCGGACATTGCCGTCTTCCTCCTTCCTGCCCACCTGATCCTCGCAATGTGGGTCGGACTCGGTGCGGCTTTTCTGGCGTGGCTCTTCGGCTTGAGCTCTTCCCTGTCTTCGGGTGTCTGGCGTACGGGCCTGGTCGCGGTCTTTGCCCTGCTGCCTCTCAGCCGCGTATGGATGAACTTCTCAGCCGTTGACCGAAGCCGGGACCAGGGCGGGTACGCCTGGGCCCAGTACGTGCTGGATCAACCGTTGGCTCGCGACAGCGCGGTTCTCGCGGACACGAAGAAGTTTGCTCCCCTCTACTACCTGCAGCAGGTGGAAGGCGTGCGGCCTGATCTCGACATCGTGATATTGGGGACCGAGGAGCTCTATCAGGCGGATCTCAGGAGGCGTCTTGGACGGGGACAGACCGTCTATCTGGCCCGCTACCTCCCTCATCTGGAGGAGTTCCATCTGCGCTCGGTGGGGCCGCTGGCGGAGGTGAGTCCGCGGCCTCCTCAGGGTGATCCAGCCTCTGGTGACGGCGTCGCCCGGTTCGGTGAGGGAATTGAGCTGCTAGGCGCTGATCTGGACAGAGATCGACTGGGGCGACAGATGATCCACGTGACGCTTCAGTGGCGAGCTGAGGAGCCGCTAAGCAGTGACGTCCTCGTCCGGCTCCGGCTGGTGGATGCCGACGGTCAGGTGGCGTGGAAGAGCGAGGGGTCGCGGCCGGTCAACGGGCTTTATCCGACCAACGCCTGGGCTGTGGACGTTCCCATATGCGACTACCACGGAATTTCGGTTCCACCCTGGCTCCCCTCAGGCGTCTATCGTCTTGAGGTCGGTCTCCTTCCTCCGTTTGGCGATGATGGTGATGGGATGGGTAACGGAGGGGCAGCATCCTGGCTGGCCCTGAAGGCGGTGGGGGTCGAGCCGCCCTCGGATCCCCATCCCTTGCCGCATGGGGGGCTCTACGGCTTCGGGGACGGTACTTGGCTGACGGGCTTCGATTTGCCCGGTGAGGCGAGTGCTGACTCGCAGGCCGTGGTCGACCTTTCCTGGCGCGGCGTCGAGCAGCAGGAGGAAATCCGCATCTCCTGGGTGGACGCCGAGGGACGACGGGGTGGGGCAGCCACGTTCCCCGTCCACAGCGGGATGCTACGCAGCCGTCACGCTGTCGCGACACCGGATGCACCGGGCACGTACACGCTGGAACTGGGGATGATCGATAAGCCCGCTCGCTGTGGCTGGCTTGCTTCGCCCACGGAGGCCTGCCCACTGGACGAGGTGGAGCTGGTAGCGGCCATGGACGGCCTGGCCAACTTCGCGGATCGCATTCTTCTGCTCGAAGCTGACGTCGGGAGGCGAGAGGCGAGGCCGGCCGATCCTATCCCAGTGACACTCCGCTGGCGGGGGTTGAGATCCATCGATGAGGACTACACGGTCTTCGTCCATCTGGTGGGTCCCGACGGGCGGCTGTACGGGCAGGATGACACCTGGCCCGTGCAGGGGAGCTACCCGACCAGCCAATGGGTGCCCGGGAGAGAAATTCTCGATCGCCACGAGGTTCAGCTGGAGCCGGGTGCACCCCGCGGTGTCTACCGGGTTGAGGCCGGCTGGTATCTCCTCGAGACGATGCGCCGTCTACAGCTCCTGGATGAACGAGGGCAGCCGGTCGCGGACGCGTTTCTGGTCGACACGATCAGCGTTCGCGAGTAGCCATACTCACGACTCCGCCGACGGTTCGGCGGTCCTTGGTTCCACCGCGAGCGTTCTCTCATTTCGATAGGTCACCAAGCCCGCGCGGCGACCGGGTGCCCGCCTTACGAAGCGCCGCTCCGTGACGTCGACCTCGACCCGGTCGCTGTCCCGAGCCGACGAGTAGTAGGCGGCGAGGCTTGCGGCCCTCTCGACGACCGCGTTCGGTACGGGGCGGCCGCCGCTCTTGACGACGACGTGAGCTCCGGGCAAACCGCGGGCGTGGAACCAGAGGTCGTCGGCATTGCCTCGCTCGAACGTCACTTGCTCGTTCTGGATGGCATTCCGTCCCACGAACACCGGGAAGTCCTGTATGTCGAAGCGCCGTGGCCTGCTTACCATCCCACTACTGCTCTGTTTGAGTCTCTTTCTCGTCCAGCCGGCATCGACAAGCGCGTCGTGAACCGCGTCAATCTCAGGTCGTGTCTCAGCCAGGGAAAGGTCGGTGTCCAGTTGCTCCAGGTAAGCCAGATCGGTCTTCAACGTCCTGATCCGGGCAGGGATTGCCTTGGCCGCCCGGCTCCCCTTCCGGTAACGCTCGAAGTACGACTGGGCATTCTCGACGGCCGTCAACTCGGGCTTCAGGTCGATGGTGCGGGGGTTGCCCTGGTAGTCGGGCAGCGTGATCTCCCGCGCCCCTCGCTCAATGCGGTGCTGATAGGTGAGCAGCAACTCCCCGGCCTCGCGCAAGGCGTCGAGCTCCTCCTGATCCACCGCCTGCCCGAGGACGTCCTCCAGGGCTTGGTTGACCCGCGAGCGCGCCTCCTCGATCAGACCACGGACTCGCTGGCGGGCGACGGCGTAGGCATCGGCGGAGATTCGCTGCTGGAAGTAGCGCCACATGGCATCGCTGATATCCGGCACCGGCTCGGGATGCGGAAACTGATGCAGCTCATAGGGGGCGAAGGCGATGATGTTGCCTTCTTCATCCAGCGCGACGTGGGGATCCCAGGTTCCGTCATCCAGTGGCGAGAAGATCTCGGTGAGGACCTGAGCGATCCGATCTGGAGGGGCTTCCTTTGCCTTACCCTCGGGGTTGCCCGTCACGCGAGCTGCCACCTCGCGCCCGGCTGTGGGACTGACCCCGAAGAGGCTGCTGGTCAGTAGGCGACGGAGAGGCTTATCGCCATCTGCGGATGAGAGGATGCGGGCCCAATCCTCCGCTGTGACGGCGGTCGGCGCCTGACGGCCCGGCGGCTGGGGCGGCGGTTGATAGGGCTGCGCCGGTAGGGTGACCCGGTACCGGTTGATGTCCGGCCCGACGTGTTTCACCGCTTCCATAACGGTGTTGTCCCGTGCGACGAGGATCACGTTGCTGTAGCGGCCGATCAGCTCGGCAACCAGCTGGCAGCGACCAGCCTCCCCATCGAAGTGGAGCGTGAGAATCCGCTCCCACGCAGGCTGCGTGACGTCGGTGAGCCGACTGCCGCGGACCCACTTGCGCAACAGAAGCAGCAGTGGAGAAGCTCTCTCAACGCCGCGACGCAGTCTCTCGGGCACCAGAAGCATTCGAGGGTATTGAGGACTGGCTGAGATCAGCAGCTGAAAGCGCTGACCAGCATACAGCTCCAGCCCAACCGAGCGCTGATCTGGAAGCACAACTCGTTGAACGCGCGCTCCCAGCAGCCCATCAAGCCGGTCTCGCAGGCAGGCCAGGGTTAGATGGTCGACGTGCATACGTGAATCTGAGAACAGAAAACGTCGTTGCCCCAGGCAACGACGTTTTCACATTTGACTTGCGCTCTCGTCAGTGCGTGTCTCGTCGGCGGTTAAGATGCCTGTTCTCGTTCCAGTTGGCTTAACTGCTCCATCAAACGCGACTTGCGCCGCGCAGCTCTGTTCTCGTGGATGACACCTTTCTTGGCTGCCTTATCCAGGGCGGCCTGCGCCTGTCGCACTGCCTCACGCGCCTCCTCCAAGTGGCCCTCCTCGATCAGACGTCGGGCCTTCTTGTCAGCGGTGCGCGCCCGCCCACGGTGCATTCTGTTGACCTTCTCCTTCCGTCTCGAGCTGCGCATACGCTTCGCGGCTGATCTTGTGTTAGGCAACGTTACTACCTCCTGTCTATCCTCAACTTCCTATCGTTTGTTATTCTACACTGACTCAGCTCATTTGTAAAGCTAAACTACCTGGCCTATAATCTGCTCGAGGTCAGCGTCTGGGATGAGTGGAAAGGGCTAGCATGGATCGAGAGACCGTTGTCATTGTCTCTGGGCTCCCTCGCTCGGGAACGTCCATGATGATGAAAATGCTTGAGGCGGGGGGGCTAGAGGTACTCACGGACAACCTCAGGACGGCGGACAGAGATAACCCTCGAGGTTACTACGAGTTTGAGCGGGTGAAGCAGCTCGAGCACGACAAGTCGTGGGTGGCGGACGCCAAGGGGACGGTCGTCAAGGTCATCTCTCAGCTCCTATACCATCTCCCTGAAGATCATACCTACAAGTTAGTCTTCATGCGCCGAAGGATGGAGGAGATGCTTGCGTCTCAGCGAAGAATGCTGGTGAGACGAGGCGAGGTCCTCGACAAGGTCAGCGATCGGCAGATGGCTCAGTTGTTTCGCAAGCATCTGGACCGGGTGCGGGAATGGCTCGATCGGCAGCCGAATTTCGACGTCATCTACGTCAGCTACAACGAGGTTCTGCGCAGCCCTCTCCAGCAGGCACGGGCAATCAATCGCTTCTTCGATGGAGAGCTCGACGTCAGGGCCATGGTGGACGTGGTTGACCCGGCGCTCTACCGGCAGCGGGGCTGAGCGGTGGGGCTGGAACGGGAGGCTGGATGACCCCCACGATGGTCGGCCGCTCGGTTGCACCCTAGGAATCTCGATTTGACAGAGAACGGCGAGAGCTACACGGCTGCCGGGGGTGTCATCGTCCGCGATGGGCGGGTTCTGGTCCTGCGCTGGCCCAGCAGAGACGAGATCCGGCTGCCCAAGGGTCACGTGGAGCCAGGGGAGACGGTACGCGAGGCGGCCCTCCGGGAGGCGAGTGAGGAGAGCGGCTATACAAGCCTGGAGATTGTAGCTGATCTTGGCAGTCGGCGCGTCGCCTTCCACGATGAGGGTCGTCATGTCGTGCGGAAGGAGCGCTACTTCTTGATGGCGCTTGTGGGCAGAGCGGGCAGGCCGCCCGAGAGCGGCGAGGCCAGGTTCGATCCCCTCTGGCTCACCTGGGATCAGGCGTTGGAGGCGCTGACCTTCGAAGCCGAACGAGAGTGGGTACGGCGGGCGAGACGGGTGACGATAGACATAGGGGGATAGATGGAAGAACGCGGTTTCAGCCAAGAGGGATGGTCGCTTGAAGCCTTGCTGCCAGCGCCGGAAGGAGCGGATTTCGAGAAGCTCCTGACAGAGCTGGAGGAGCAGGTCAGTCAGCTGGAGGATGCGCGGCAAGATCTCTCGCCGGCGATGAGCACCGAGGCGTTCATGGAGGTGATGGAGCTCGCCGAGTCTATCCAGACCATAGCGACACGATTGGCGGGCTATGCCCGTCTGTGGTTCGCCGAGGACACCCA